>CACLEU010000010.1 GCA_902606075.1 uncultured Pelagibacteraceae bacterium | reverse complement strand
TCCTGATAAAAGTACCTCGGGAACTGTTGTTTCTTCCCATATTTGAGGTTTTGTGTACTGAGGATACTCCAATAGACCATTTTCAAAACTTTCATCTTTATAAGAATTTTCATTTCCTAGAACGCCTGGCACCAGTCTTAATATGCTATCCAAAATTACATATGCGGCTGTCTCTCCACCCGATAAAATGTAGTCACCGATACTTATCTCCTCAATTCCTCTTGACTCTATAACTCTTTGGTCAATTCCTTCAAAATGACCGCAAAGAATATTTACCTTTTCATCTTCTAAAAAATTTTTCGCTCTATTTTGATCAAATATCTTTCCTTTCGGTGTTAGATAAATAATTTTCTCGTTTTTTTTTAAATTTTGATCAAGTGCTTTTGATACCACATCAGGTTTTAAAACCATTCCTTTGCCACCACCGTACGGAGTATCATCTACTGTTTTATGTTTATCTTCTGCATAATCTCTAATATTAATTACATCTAAACTCCACAAATTTTTCTTAATTGCTCTTCCATAAATACCTTTACTTAAAATTCCAGGAAAGAAGTCTGGATACAGAGTGAATATTTTTGCTTGAAACATTAATTCTTATTTTCCTCAGCCTTAGGAGCTTCTTTTGGGGCATCTGCTTTTTTCTCTTCTGCCTTAGGAGCTTCTTTTGGGGCATCTGGTTTTTTCTCTTCTGCCTTATGAGCTTCTACTTTTTTCTCTTCTGCCTTAGGAGCTTCTTTTGGAGCATCTGCTTTTTTCTCCTCTTTTTTTTCAGTTTCTCCCTCTTGTTTTTTTCTATCTTTTTTTGGAACTGCCTTATTAGGATTGTTACCGGGTGCAGGCATTTCAATTAATTTATTTTCCCCTAAAATTCTTGCAACTCTAGTAGTTGGTTTTGCTCCTTGGCTTAACCAATATTTAATTCTTTCTGATTCCAATCCAACTCTGTCTTTTTTGTCTTTAGGTAAAAGTGGATTAAAATATCCCAGTTTCTCAATAAATCTTCCGTCTCTTGGGAACTTGCTGTCTGCTACAACAATCTTATAAACTGGTCTTTTCTTTGTACCGCCCATTGATAATCTAAGTTTTAACATTTATTCTCCTTTATTATTTAAGTTGATTAAAGAGTTCTGGAGGTAATCCTTTATCCATTAACCCTTTAGTGTTTCCTTTTGACATTTTTTTCATCATGTCAGACATCATTTTAAATTGTTTCAACAATTTATTGATAGTGGCTATGTCTGTGCCAGAGCCATTAGCAATTCTTTTTTTTCTAGATCCATTTATAATTTTAGGATTATCTCTTTCTTGTTTTGTCATAGATAAAATCACAGCTTCATTTTGCATTATAATTTTTTCGTCAACACCTGCTTGGTCCATTTGAGATTTCAATTTTGATACACCTGGTAAAAAAGACATTACTCCCTCTATTCCACCCATTTTTTTCATTTGTCTTAATTGCTTAAGGTAGTCTTCTAATGAAAATTGTCCTTTTTTTAAATTTTCTTCTGCTTCTTTTAATTTTTCCTCATCAATATCTTGTGACGCTTTCTCAACTAGAGAAACAATATCTCCCATACCAAGTATTCTATTTGCAATTCGGTCAGGATGAAAAATTTCAAAATTTTCAATTTTTTCACCTATTCCTAAAAATTTGATTGGCACATTAGCAACATGCTTCATACTAAGCGCAGCACCGCCTCTTCCATCTCCATCTGCTCGAGTAAGAATTATTCCTGTGAGTTTTACTGTATCCCCAAATTCTTTGGCTACATTAGCCGCTACTTGACCAGTTAGTGAGTCTGCAACTAAAAGTGTTTCGGTTGGTCTAATGACCTCTTCTATTTGTTTTATTTCACTCATCATCTGCAAATCGATTTGAGTCCTACCAGCAGTATCAAAAATAATAACGTCTGAACCATTAAGGTTTGCAGCTGTTAAAGCTCTTCTGCAAATATCAGTTGGTGTTTGACCTTCAATTATTGGCAGTGTTTGAATATTATTTTGCTCACCAAGTACCTTTAATTGGTCTTGAGCAGCAGGACGGTAAATGTCCAAACTAGCCATCATAATCTTTTTTTTATTATTTTTTTCTAAAAATTTTGACAACTTCGCAGTACTTGTTGTTTTACCAGACCCCTGTAGTCCAACCATCATTATAGAAATTGGAGGATTAGACTTTAAATTAATTTCTTGATTCTTGTCGCCTAAGAAATTTACAAGTTCATCATTTACAATCTTTACAACCATCTGACCTGGGGCTGTAGATCTTAAAATTTCTTTACCTAAAACTTTAGGCTTAACATTATTAACAAACTCTTTAACAACACTTAATGATACATCTGCCTCTAATAACGCTTGTCTTATTAATCTCAATCCCTCATCAACCTGACTTTCATCAAGTGATGGTGATTTTTTAAATTTATCGAGTATTCCCTCGAATTTATTTGTTAAGTTTTCAAACATATTTTAATCCAGCAATAATCGCACCAGTGGGCGAACCCTCGCTGACTGGTGTCGATCTCTTTGTTTCCAAAGACACCGCAAAATGCTGTTTTTTGCGGAAGTGCTGAGAAACTATAATAGAGGTACAAAAAGTCAATAAATAAGTTAAGTATAAATATATGGATTTTAAAGCATATAAAATGGATGGTTTAGGAAATGACTTTGTCATTATTGATCAAAGAGACAGTAAATTTGAATTAAGTCAGTCACAAATAAAAAATATTTGTGACAGAAAAAAAATTGGTTGCGATCAGCTAATATTGATTAAAAAAAGTGAAAAAGTTGATGCTTTTTTAATTTTTAAAAACTCAGATGGTTCCAGCTCAGGAGCGTGCGGTAATGGCACAAGGTGTGTAGCAAGTCTTTTATCAAAAGAAAACTCTAAAAGTGAAATGATATTTGAAACAGTGAGCGGTATCTTAAAATCTAAAATTCTTAACGATAACACAATAGAAACTAATATAGGTGTTCCCAAAACTAATTGGAGAGAAATTCCTTTATTAGAAGAAATAAATACCAAGAATATTGAAATAAAAATAGATAATTTGAATCTTTCGGGGACAGCTATAAATGTTGGAAATCCCCATATCATTTTTTTTACTGAAGATTTAGATAAAATTAAAATAAAAGATATAGGACCTAAAATTGAAAATAATCCTTTATTTCCTGAAAGAGTAAATGTGACATTTGCAAAAAAAATCAGTGAGAATTATTTTAAAGTTTTACATTGGGAAAGGGGAGCAGGTTTAACTAAGGCTTGTGGTACGGCGGCATGCGCCACAGCAGTAGCTGGAGAAATAAATAAAATCTCAAATTATCCGACTGAAATTGAATTTAAATTAGGAAAAATTAAAATAAATAAGGATCCTAATGGAAATATTCTTATGGAAGGAAATGTATCTAACATAGAAAAAATTCGATTAGATTTATGATGAACATTTTTAAAAAATTTAAAGATGGATTAAAAAAAACTACATCAAATTTTTCTAAAGGTATTAAAGAAATCATTATAAATAAAGAAATTGGTGATAAAGAATTAGAAAAAATTGAGGAATTTTTAATTCAATCAGATGTTGGGCTAAAAGCTTCTTCTGAAATTAGAGAAGTAATTTCTAATCGGAAAATTGATCCAAGCAAAAATGAACTTTTAGAAATTCAGAATATTATAAAAAATTATTTAAACTCTTTAATGAAGCCTTTAGAAAAAAAAAGTTTCTTTGAAAAAATTAAGGAAAGAAAGGCAATTATTATAGCTGGAGTGAACGGTGTTGGCAAAACAACAACTATTGCTAAAATGTCAAAACTTTATCAATCAAACCATAATGAGATAATTTTTGCAGCTTGTGATACATTTAGAGCTGCTGCGATTGATCAGTTAGAAAGCTGGTCAAAAAAAATAAATTGTAAGATTATTAAATCTGATCCAGGGAGTGATCCTGCTTCAGTGGCTTATAAAGCTATGGAATTTGCGCAAAACAATAAAATTGACGTTACTTTAATTGATACTGCAGGGAGACTGCAAAATAAAAAAAATTTGATGGATGAATTCAAGAAAATTGGAAACGTAATAAAAAAGATTGATGAGAAAGCACCCCAAGAAGTAATATTAGTTTTAGATGCAACATCTGGACAAAACGCAATAAATCAAGTCGAGGAATTTAATAAGATCATACCAATTACAGGATTAGTTATGACTAAACTTGACGGGACTGCGAAAGGTGGAATTTTAATTGCTGTTTCTAAAAAATTTAAGCTACCAATTATCGCTTTGGGTTTCGGCGAAAAAGAAAATGATCTTCAAATTTTTGACAGTGAGAATTTTTCAAATAATTTCATTAACTTCGAATAATTATTTTATAATTTTAAAAAAATTTTGAATGTTTTCTAATAACTCTGCATCAAAATCCATCATATGATCATCGCCTTCTTTAAAATAACTTAATTTAGGCTCGGAAAAATTTTCAAAAATTTCTTTTCCCATACTAAAAGGTACTATTTTATCTTTATCTCCATGCATTACCATTTTTGGAAAATCTATATTATTAATTTTATTGATTGAATCATATCTATCTTTAAGAAGTATTTTTACTGGAAGATATGGATAATATATTTTAGATAATTTCACCATTGAAGTAAAAGGAGATTCTAAAATTATTCCTGCAAATTTATGTTTTGATGCTAAATCAATAGCAATCGCTGTACCTAACGACTCTCCATACAAAATTATGTCTTTATCAGATACTCCATAATCATTAAGCCATTTTTTTGCTGATTCTGAGTCTTTATATAATCCTGTTTCGTTTGGCTTTCCTTTATTACCGCTAAATCCTCTGTAGGCAATAATCAAGTAGTTTATATCAAGTTTTGATATATCATTTAGTTTATAAATTCTATTTTGCAAATTTCCTGCATTGCCATGAAAAAAAAGTAATGTTTTGAATTTTTTATTTTTAAAGTGGTGCCAACCTAAAATTTTAAAATCTGAATTTATATAAACTTTTTCAATATTATGATTTAGTTGATTTTCCTGCAAATAATTATTTTCATAAGGATGATACATTAGTTTTCTCTGAGAAAAAAAGATTACTAAGACAACTACTAAATAAATAAGCACCAATACAAAAATAGAGTTTAAAATTATCATTGAAATCTTTTTATACATTTTTTTTGTATTTAACTAAATAAACTCCCAAAAATACTAGTATGGTTCCATAAACATGAAAAGTTTTTAGATTCTCACCAAAAAATAAAATTCCATAAAATGCTCCATAAACTGTAAATAGATATAAAGTAAAACCAGTTGTGGTTGCTCCTAGATATCTTTGGGCATAAGTATACAAAGAAAATGCGATTATACCTGGAGAAACTGCTGCAAATATTACCCAAGTTATAAAATTTAAATCAAATGTAGTATTTTTTATATATAGTTCTTCAGTTAAATAAAATGGTAGCAAACTTAGCGCACCAAAGAAAGATATAAGCGTGAATCTTTCAAATACCTTAAATGATGATTTCCAGTAAAATAAAAATATAGAATATAAAGCCCATCCAATTGAAGCTCCTAACATCCAAATATCACCTTTCGTAAACTTTAGCTTAATTAATGCTAAATAATCTCCTTTAACAATAATAATTATAACTCCAATCAAACATGATATTAGTCCAGCTATTTTGAATAAATTCATCTTCTCTTTAAAGAAAAAATAGCTCAAAAGAATTATAAAAATAGGAGATGAGGTATAAATTATACCCATATTTATTATTGTTGTAGTTTGACCGGCTATGAATGGGAAAGCACCACATACTCCACACCCCATAAATCCTAAGAAAAATAGTTTTTTATATTCTTTAAATATAATTTTTTTTTTCAAGAAAATTTTATAATTGAATAATAAAAGAATAAAAAAAACAGTTAACCATCTCCAAAATGCAAGTGATATTGGTGGTATAAATTCAACTCCACCTCTTGCAACTACTAGATTGCTAGCCATGAAAATAGGTTGAATTATAAGTAAAGTGTAAGCTAAAAGCTCTTTTTTAATCACAAAATGTATTACGATTTATCAAAAAAAGTCTCGTATATCATCATTGCAATTGCTATTCCCATCAAGATGTATACTGGTAATACGTCGGTAAATCCAATCATCATAGATCTAGTTAATGTCGTTGCAAGCCCAATTAAAAAAAATATTGCAAAGCTTAAACCGACAATAAGTGTGATTTTATTCATTAAATTTTTTGCTCTCTTTTTCTAACCAATTAGCTACACCTAAAAATCTATTATCGTCATACCTGTCACCAACTAATTGAATTCCTAATGGTAAATTATTTTCACCTTGAAGTAAAGGCAGAGAAATTGCTGGAGTATGCATATATGACCATACCCTATTAAAGTCAGCACTACCTGTGCTCTTTAAACCCTTATCAGCTACACCAGTACTACATGGACTTAATACTCCATGATAATCTTCAAATACTTCTTTATATGATTCGTAACTCCTATCCATAAAATCAACTGCATCTAGATATTCTTTCGCAGAATACTTCATGCCTTTAGAAATAGCAGCTTGCATTTCTTTTGAAAGTTTAGATTTTGATTTTTTGTAATAAACTTGAAAATTATTTGCCAAGTCAGACTCATGTATTATCCTATGATGTTTGTCTATATCTGTAAAATATGAGGGTGTATCAAATACCTCAATATTTTTTTTAAAGGATTTAATAAAATACTCAAATGCCTCTCTTGATTTTTTATCAACTTTTTTCCAACTAGCAGTCTTATAAAATATAAATTTTGGTTCAAACATCGGACCCTTTTTACATTCGTCTAACATAAATTCTGATGAATAGTGTATTGTTGCTTTGTCATAAGAGTCTTTTTTAATTAATACTTTTGCAAGTAAAGCTATATCTTCAACTGTTTTTCCAAAAACTCCAATTTGATCAAGATTATAGGAGGTTCTTAAAACTCCATTACGCGAAATTAATCCATAACTTGGTTTGTAACCAACTACTCCACAGTAAGATGCTGGTCTTATTACTGAACCTCCAGTTTGAGATCCAATAGACAAAGGTGCCATATGCGAAGCTATAACAGCTGCAGATCCACTTGAAGATCCGCCTGGAGTCCTTGAATAATCATGAGGATTTTTAGTTTTAGGTGGAGCGAGATAAGCTAATTCGGAAGTATTTGTTTTTCCCATAATTAATGCCCCTGCTGATTTTAATAAATCTACTATTTCTGCATTTTGTGACTCTGTTTTACCTTTTCTTAAAACAGTTCCACATTCGGTTGGCATGTCATAGGTTCCTATAATATCTTTAAGCGCGACCGGGATACCATGAAGTGGCCCAACTACTTTTCCTGATCTTCTATGATTATCTGCTTCCTCTGCTTTTTCTAAAAGAAGTTTTTTGTCTATATAAGCCCAAGCTTTTACATCTTTTTCAAACTTATTTATTTGTTCAATATAAGATTTGCATAAATCAACTGAGTTCAAATCTGAATTTCTAATCTTATCTGCTATTTCAGATACTTTTAGTGAAAATAGATTGTACATAAATATTTATTCTGCGAATAAAGTATCAGGTAACCAAAGCGCTATTCCAGGAAACATGTACATTAGAACCATTGCAAAGATTACAATTCCTAAGAATGGCATTATCCCTCTAAAGATTTGCATTAGTTCAACATTTTTACTTTGCACGCCTTTTAAATAATAAGCTGACATTGCCATAGGTGGTGTTAAAAAAGATGTCTGCAAATTTAAGGCTATTAACATTGCAAAGAAGTAAGGATTTACACCAAAAAACTCTACAAGTGGTAGAAATATCGGTACAAATATAATCAGTATTTCTGTCCACTCTAACGGCCAACCTAGTAAGAAAATTATTATTTGAGTAATAACAAGAAATTGCCAAGGCTGGATATCCATTGATTTAAAAAAATGCTCGAAAACTTCATGTCCACCTAAGTAGGAAAATACAGAAGCAAACGTCCAAGATCCAACAAATAGCCACATGATCATTGCACTAGTTTTTGCGGTTAAAAATACTGACTCTTTAAAATTTTTCCATTTTAGTGACTTATAGAAATAAGATAAAACTAAAGCTCCAAATGCCCCTACAGCTGCTGCTTCTGCGGGTGTAGCTAGTCCACCTAAAATTGTTCCTAAAACTAAGATTATTAACGAGAACAAAGGTACAAAAGAAACTAAAACTTCTTTTAAAATTTCTGCTCTTGGAGGAATTTCTTCCGCAGCAGGTTTGGGTGCTAAAGAGGGGTTAAAGTATGCTCTGATAATAACATATAAAATATAAAGACCTGCTAACATAAGGCCAGGAAATATTGCTGCCGCAAAAAGTCTTAATGGAGATAGCTGTGCAATTACGGCATAAACTATAAGCATAATACTTGGCGGAATTAAAATTCCTAAACATCCACCTGAACAAATTACTCCTGATGCAAATTTTTTATCATAGCCAGCTTTTACCATTGCGGGCCAAGCCAAAAGTCCCATTAAAGTAACTACCGCTCCAATAATGCCAGTTGCTGTTGAGAATAATGCGCATGTTACAAGAGCAGCAACAGCCATTGAGGCTGGAAGCCTATGAGATGCAAGTCTTATAGCAAAAAATAATTTTGCTACTATTCCTGCTCTTTCGACTAAATACCCCATAAACAAAAACAAGGGCACCGCGGTTAAAACTGTATTATCCATTATGGTATAAGTATTTGAAACTAGAAGTGAAAATATCCGATTATCAAACATATGCTCCATCCTTGATGGATCAAAGTAAGCGTAGTAACCAAATCCAACTCCCATAGCCAATAAAGTAAACGCGATTGGAAAACCCAATAGAACTGCAAATAAAAATAAACTCATCATTAAGATTGCTATCTCTGGATTTGTTAATTCAAATAACATCTGATTTTTCGTCCTTTTGAGAAGTTCTCATTAAAATTTTTTCTGTCTCTACAGCATCAGCTGACAATCTTTCTGGCCAATGCCCAGTTTTAATACAAATAATTGATCTACAAACTTCGCTGATACCTTGTATTGTTAATAAAGTTCCAGACAAAGGTATTAAAGATTTTGCCATATAAATTTGTATTTGTGCAGGACTGTTCCAGCTAGTTTCTTTTATTTTCCAAGCCAAAGCCGCATATTCATATCCGTAAAATGCTAAAGCTAAGATACCAGGAAAGAAAAAAATAAAGTATAAAATTAGATCTATCCATCCCTGAACTCTTGTAGGAAATAATCTATAAATTACATCCCCCCTAACATGTGCCTCCGTAGACAAACAATATGCACCTGCCATCATAAAAATTGCACCATACATTTGTAAACTAAAGTCAAAGTTCCAAAGCGTTGGACTATTAAATGCGTAAGCCATAACTACCTCGTAGCAAGTTCCACCCATAAGTATTACAATACACCAAGAAAAAGCTTTACCCATTGACGCGCTAAGAGTGTCTGCAAATTTTATGAAAGATTCCATCTATGTAGTTTATGTTAATTTGTAGGTATTAATCAAATAAAAAAGGGGGCCGATGGCCCCCTTTAATTAAATTGATCTAAATTATTATATTTTTACTTTACCAATTGGTCCGAACTCATTTTCATATGCTAATTTGTAATTAGGCTGATTCATCAGCAAGTATTTCATTACTCTCTTAGCGTACGCTTTTTGAGAATCGACAACTTTCTTAAAGAAAGCGTCTTTCTTAGTAAAATCACCAATTACTTTATCCCAACCTTTTAATTGTTGAGCTAAGATCTCATCTGAAGTTTGGTAAACATTTACTTTATGTTGATTCATTAATTTAGATAGATCAGCAGAATATCTAACTAATGCTTTAAAGTAGTTGTCTGTGTTAGCAGCATAAGCAGCATTTTTCAATATTGCTTTGTTTGCTGGAGACAGACTATTAAATGTTTTATTGTTTATTGGTATTTCAAACATCTCTTGTGATTGGTGAAAGCTTCCTAAGTGATAATGCTTAGAAACATCTTGCATACCAAATTGAGAGTCTGATGTTGGGTTGTTAAACTCAGCTGCTTCAATCAAACCAGTTTTCATAGCTGGCTGAATTTCACCACCTGGTAACTGTCTAACGACCATTCCCATTGCTGTAAGAACGTTTGTAGCAAGTCCAACAGTTCTGTACTTCATACCTTTAACGTCAGATACTTTTGTTACGTTCTTTTTAAACCAACCAAACGGTTGTGCTGGCATAGGCATATGGAAAACTCCTGTATAATCGTAACCAACTTTTGCAATTGTTTCTTCATACAGTTTTCTTCCTCCACCATACTCCATCCATCCCATTACTTCCTGAGATGACATTCCATATGATGGTCCAGTTCCAAACAAAGATGCAGCTGGATTTTTTCCATACCAATAAGCAGTTACCCAGTGACCCATGTCCACAGCTCCTGAACTTACTGCTGATCCGATTTCACTCGTTTTTACTACTGCTCCTACTGGCTGTAAATCAATTTTGAGTGATCCGCCTGACATGTCGTTAACCATTTTGCAATAGTCACCTGCCATTTCAAAAAAGATATTAGCACCACTTGGCCATGCTGCTTGCATTTTTAGAGTTTGTGGAGCTCCAAATGCAATGTTTGGCATTGCTACTGCTGCTGTTGCTGCTGCACCAGTTGCTGCTGCTGCCTTAAAGAACTTTCGTCTTGAAGGAATTTTTCCCTTTAACGATTTTTTTTCTTTAATCATTTATTTCTCCTCTATTTAGTTAATTAACTTGCGAATATTAAAACATAAAATGAACTTAGAGTCCTAAGTTAAAATCATTCTAAAATTATTTATTTACAACTAAGAGTGGTATTATTTTACTAATTTACCCTATTTTTACAGTTACCTGTGCTGAAAAATTCCTCAACGTTATCAATTGCGAGGTTTGCCATTGCTGTTCTTGTTTCTTTAGTGGCACTACCTAAATGAGGAAGAATAAAAACACTTTTATGTTTAAGGTAACCGGGATTCAAATTAGGCTCATTTTTATAAACATCCAGACCTACTGCATAAATTTTTCTTCTATCTAATGCATCTAAAAGTGCATCATCATCAACTATGTCTCCGCGAGCGACATTAGTTACAACTGCGCCTTTTGGCAAATATTCTAAAGTTTCTTTATTAATTAGATTAATTGTTTCTTTTGAAGCTGGGCAACATACAGACAAAACATCTGATGCTTTCATCAAACTTTTTAGATTATCATGATAAGTAGCACCTTGCTCCTTATCAGGGCTCAATTTAGATCTGTTATGATAATGAATTATCATACCAAGTGACTTTGCAACATTTGCAATTTTTTGACCGATTCGACCCATTCCTAAAATACCTAATCTTGAGCCAGTTAGTTGTTTGCCAATCAAATAATCTGCTGACCATTTCCAATTTGATTCTTTCGCTGCTTGAATACCTTCGCTTGCTCTTCTGCAAGCCCCAAGAATTAATAATATTCCAATTTCTGCTGTTGCGTCTGTTAAAACGTCTGGGGTATTTGTTACTGCTATATTCCTTTTTTTCGCAGCAATTAAATCAATATTTCCAAATCCTACAGCAAAATTTGATAAAATTTTCACACTTTCAGGTAATTTATTAATTGTTGCTTCGTCTATTTTGTCAGTTAATGATGTTAAAACCCCATCACAACCTTGGGTTAATTCTATTAACTTTGACTGAGAGTAAAGCTCATCATTTAAATTTAACTTAACATCCCATAATTTTGAGGCTTTCTCTTCATTTGATCTTAAAAGTTTTCTGGTAATTAAAATTTTTTTCATTCAACTTATTAGTTTAAGTCAAAAATCTTACCAGGGTTCATTATATTGTTTGGATCTATAGTTCTTTTTATAGACTTCATAACAGGTAAATTATCACCGTGTTCTTTAAGAAGGTAATCTTTTTTATGTAGCCCGACTCCGTGCTCCCCTGTAATAGTGCCCTCTAATTCTAATGTTTTTTCTATAAGAATATCACTAAACTTTCTAATTTTCTGATAAGTTTCTTTTTTTTCTGGATCATAAGGAAGCAACACATGAAAATTACCATCACCTAAGTGTCCAACCATAGGAGCTCTTAATCCAAATTTTTTAGCTTCTGCATCTGCAAAATTAACACACTCCGTTATTCTGGAAATAGGCAGACAAACATCAGTTGAATATACCCTTCCATTGTTTATTTGAGCTTTCACTGAATAATAAACATCCCATCTTGCCTGCCATAATTTATTTCTTTCAGCTAAATCTTTAGCCCATTTAAAGGAGCTACCGTTATTATTTTTTGAAATTTCCTCAACAACACTAATCGATTCTTTGTTTGATATCTCTGAACCGTGAAACTCAAAAAACAATGTTGGAGTTGCCTCTACATCTTTAAGCTTTGAGTACTCTATACTAATTTCCATTTGATCTTTGTTAAGCATTTCTATTCTTGCAATTGGTATTCCATATTGAATAACTTCTTGAGCTGTTTTCACCGCCTCTTCAAGGGACTTAAAATGACAAACCGCACTCATAATACTTTCTGGAATTGGTGAAAGCCTTAATTGCACTTCAGTTATAATTCCTAAAGTACCTTCAGAACCAATAAATAGATTTGTTAAATTATATCCTGCAGAGGTTTTTTTTGTTCTGCTACCTGTTTTTATAATCTCACCATTTGGTAAAACGACTGTTAATCCTGATATAACTGTTTTCATAGTTCCATATTTTACTGCCATGGTTCCTGAAGCTGAGGTAGCAGCCATACCACCAATTGCAGCATTAGCGCCTGGATCTATTGGGAAAAAAACACCATCCTCCCTTAAATGCTCATTCAGCTGCTCTCTTGTCACGCAAGCTTGAACTTTACAATCAAAGTCCTCAACATTTACGTTTAGTATTTTATTCATCTTTTCAAGTGAGATTGTTATACCTTGGTCATTTCCTAGTACATTACCCTCTAAAGATGTGCCTGTACCAAAGGGCACTACTGGTATTTTATTTTCATTACAAATTTTTAATATTTTTGAAACTTCCTCATTAGTTTCTGGGAATACTACAGCTTTTGATAAAATAGGATCATAAGTATCTTCCCCTCTTGAGTAAGTTAACCTTGTTGACTCTGATTGTGAAAACCTTGTGTTTAATATTTTTTTTAATTCTGATTGGACTTCGTTATTCATAAATTAATGATACTATATAAATCTAATAAAAAAAATACCTAAATTACTTAAGCATTTTTTTAATATTTTCTAATGCCTGAGAAATATTATCTCTAGAAGCAGCAAAGCTAAATCTTACGTAATCTTGACAAGTTTGGCCAAATGCTGTTCCTGGTACAATTGCTACACCTGCTTCATGCATAGCTTTTTTACAAAATTCTTTACCACTCATTCCAGTTCCTTTAACATTTGGAAATGCATAAAAGGCTCCTCCAGGTAGACTGCATTCAACGCCTGGTAAATCATTTAATCCTTTATGAATAAGATTTCTTCTAGCTGTAAATTTTTCCATCATCTCATGAATTGAATCGTCTGGTCCATCTAAAGCTGCAATCCCTGCAAACTGGGCAGCTGCATTTACACAAGAAACACTATTAATCAACAATTTATTTACGTGCTCGACTAAATGTTCTGGCCAAAAACTCCAGCCTAATCTCCAACCAGTCATAGAATATGCTTTACTCCAGCCCTCTAGAACAATCAATCTTTCTCTTAATTTAGGATAATTAAAGAAAGTTGGCATCTCTTTATCGTCAAAAATCTGTCTACTATAAATTTCGTCACTTAAAATTGTAACATGGGGATGTTTCTCTAAACCTTGTGCAAGCTTATCAATTTCAGATTTTTCTACAAAACTTCCAGTTGGATTGTTTGGATTAATTAAAATTAATAATCTAGTTTTGTCTGTGATTAAAGTCAAAATATCTTCTGCATTAAACTTTAGATCTTTATCCTTAGTAAGGTCATACGGAACAGGAGTTGAGCCTGTATAATTAATCATAGACTCATAAATTGGGAAAGCGGGTGTTGGATGAATAATTTCTACGCCTGGTTCACCAAAGCATTGTATAGCATAATGCATGGTTGGTTTACCACCTGGCATTATTATAACTCTCTCTGGATCAACATCTTGATTATAAAGTTTTTTAATTTTTCTCGTAACTGCTTGTCTGCATTCTAAAATACCATTAGATAAAACATAACCATGATGACCGTCATCTAAAGCTTTTTTTGCAGCATCAACTACATGTTTAGGGGTTTTAAAGTCAGGTTGACCTAAACCAAGGTGTATCATTGGTTTTCCAGTAGCTTCTAGTTTTTTTGCCTCTGCTAAAACTGAAAAGGCAGTTTCTGTTCCTAGTCTATTTAAACTTTTTGCTAATTTCATAAATTTTAAATTATTTACTATTTCTATAAATTAATTTTGAACTATTCAACTCTTTTAAATTTTTGCATCCCATTAAAACCATGTTTCTATTAATCTCATCGTGCATGTTTTGAAGTAGATGCTCAACACCTTTTTGACCACCTGCGGCTAAAGAGAACAAAAACATTTTTCCAAAACTACATGCTTTTGCACCTGCTGCAATAGCCTTTAAAACGTGTGTTCCTCTTCTTATTCCTCCATCTAGGATAATCTCCAGCTTATCTCCGACAGCATCCGAGATAGCTTTAACTTGATCAAAAGGAGAACGGGATCCATCAAGTTGACGTCCACCGTGATTTGATATCATTATTGCAGTACATCCAATATCAATAGCTCTTTTAGCATCTTCAATTGACATAACTCCCTTTAAAGCAAACGGACCACTCCATTTTTTTGCGCAATATTCTGCATCTTTCCAGTTCATTGCTGGGTCGTATTGCTCATTTATATATTCAATTACTGATTTAGCAATATTTGTTCCTTTATCTGTTTTTTTTTTTACATTTGAAAGTTCAAATCTTTTGCCAGTTAAATAATTAAATACCCACCCAGGACGCATTGCAAAACTCATTAAACTTTTTAAAGTTAACTTTGGAGGTGTCGTAAATCCTGTTCTATGATCCTTTTCTCTATTACCTGCAACTAAAGTATCTACAGTTAAACACATTGCGTCAAAACCAGATCTCCTTGATCTCTCAATTAAATCATCAGAAATCGAACGATCCTTATGAACATATAGTTGAAATAATTTTGGACCACTTGAAATATTAGATATTTCCTCAATAGAGTTATTGCCCATAGAGGACATGCTATAAAAAGTTCCATATTTTTCAGCTGCTCTTGCTGAAGCTTTATCTCCTTCAGGGTGATAAAGTCTCTGCATAGCAGCAGGTGAAAGAAAAATAGGCATGTCTATTTTTTTTCCGAACAAAGTAGTTGATAAATCTGGTTTGCCAACACTAGCGAGAACATTGGGAACCAAATCACATTCATTAAAAGAGTCTGTATTTCTTCTTAAGGTTGACTCATCATCGGCTCCCCCATCTATATAATGAAAAATTGGTGAAGGTAGTTTTTTTTTTGCTAATTTTCTAAAGTCCTCAAAATTGTAACAATTTTTTAAACTCACTATCTTCTAAATCTTAAATTGCTTCTACTTAGATCGCTTATTTTAGTGCAACCCATTAATTTCATATCTCTTTGTAGTTCAGCTTTATATTGTCCCAAAGCTCTCTCAACTCCAGCTTGACCTGCGGCTGCTAGAGCATAAAGATAAAGTCTTCCCCCAGCGCAGGCTTTAGCGCCTAAAGATAGAGCTTTAAGCATATGCGTGCCTCTTTGGAATCCACCCTCACAAATAACATCAATTTTATCTCCAACAGCATCAACTATTTCTTCTAATTGATCAAAAGGAGATCTAGATCCATCAAGTTGTCTTCCTCCATGATTTGAAACCATTATACCAGTGCATCCTATATCAACTGCTTTTTTTGCGTCTTCCACACTCATAATTCCTTTTAGTGCAAAATGACCACCCCACTTGGAACATAGTTTTTCAGCGTCATTCCAATTCATAGATTGATCCAGCATAGTTGAAAAATAATTTCCAATTGAAGAATTTGTGCTAGTACCCTCTTTTACAAAATCTTGTAAATGGGGTAATTCAAATTTTCCTTTTGTAAGATAATTTATTCCCCACATTGGTTTAGTCGCAAAACTAAATAAACTTGATAAAGTAAGTTTAGGTGGCGATGTGAATCCAGTTCTTAAATCTCTTTCACGGTTTCCACCTGTTATAGTGTCAACAGTTAAAGCCATGACGTCAAATTTAGCAGCTTTTGCTCTCTCTAAACAAGAGTCATTTAACCCTCTATCTTTGTGAAAATAAAATTGAAACATTTTGGGTGTATCGATCATTGAAGATATTTCCTCAACACTTACAGTAGCTAAAGCAGAAACGCCAAACATTGTATTAAATTTTTGAGCTGCTTTTCCAACCGCTCGTTCTCCATCATAATGAAAGAGTCTTTGAAGAGCTGTTGGGGAACAATAAAAAGGTAAATCGATTTTTTTTCCAAAAATTGTAGTTGATAAATCTATGTGCTCTACACCTCTTAAAACATTTGGTACAAGATCTACATCATTAAATGCAGATGTATTTCTGTTATACGTAATCTCATCATCTGCTGCACCATCAATATAATGAAATATTGGTGATGGTAATTTTTTTTGAGCTAATGTTCTAAAGTCATTAAAATTATGGCAGTCTTTTAAATTCATAGCTACAACTTAAAAGCTTTTTAAGAAATTAAACATATAACTATTTGCCCCAGGATTTTTATCACCTAAACTGGCATTAGATATATGATTATAGGAAAAACCAAACTCTGTGCTTGGAGACAAATCTAAGGATAATTGTAACTCACTTTTAAATTCTACTAAATGGCCAAGATCTTTTCCATCCCCCTCATGATATAAACCAGGAGTGAAACTTGGTATCAAATTTAATTTACCAATATTATACTCAGCTTGAATTCCAGTATACAGATAAGAAGCTGTATCGGCAGTTACCATAAACCCTGTAACAGGTTTTATTGTGCCTATAAAACTGTCCCTAAAAAGATTATCGTTTAAATGTTGTACACCAAGAATTTGTGATTTTTTTCCATCATCGCTAAAATCGAACATACCCGTGTAAACGTTATATTTATGACCAGTATCTATTTCTTTATTTTCTTCACTAAATGACTTTTCAAAAATCACCATTGCAGAGAAAAATACTAATAAAATTTTTAAAAAATTTTTCATTTTTTTTATAATTTTCTACTTTTATATATTCTTAAGTATATTATTGCACCACCTAATAAAAAAAACAATAATGGTATAAACCACAATAAAAACGTTTTTTTTGAATACCCTGGATCATAAACAATCCATTGACCATATTTTTTGACCAACATATTATAAATCTGACTTTCTGAGTAACCACTATCAATTTGATCTCTAATATAAACTCTCATACTCAAAGCAAATTCAGAATTAGAATCATAAATAGACTGACCCTGGCAAATTAGGCAACGTAAATTTTTTGAAATATCATTTTCAAGTTTTGAGTAAGGTTTATTTTCGGAATAACAATTTCCAAAAATATTAATTAATAATAAAATCAAAATTAAAATTTTTTTTTTAGCCATTTATGATTTTTGTAATTTGTTTTATATGATTATTGTTTATTGGTCCTATTATCTTAAGTAAAATTTTCCTATTTTTATTAATTAAGAAAGTCTCTGGAACGCCATATGCGCCAAGGTTAATTGACTCAGTACCATTGTAATCAACTAGGTTATGATTAAATGGATTCCCATAATCTTGTAGAAATTTTATAGAATTTTTTTTTTTGTCTTTGTAATTTATACCGATATTTTGGAGTGAATTAATATTGCTCAAACTCTTCAGAAGATCATTTTCTTCTCTACAAGGAATGCACCAAGAAGCCCAGATATTGACTAATGAAAAATCTTTCTGTTTAACAATTTCGCTTAATAATACTTGATCAGGTGAAAATAATTGAGGTAAATTAAAATCTGGTAAATAACTATTTTTATTTTTTTCAAGCTTTGGTGAATATATTTTGTCCTCATTAAGTGCTTTATTAAGGATTAAAAAACAAAATATTAAAAAAGCGAATATTAAAAAACTAAATGTAATTTTTTTTTTTGCTGAAAATTGCAATAGTTCCTCCAAAAATTATTACCATAGTGGAAATCCAAATCCAAATCATGAATGGTTTGTTTTGATATCTTACATTAAATAGTTGCTCATCTTTAATTAAATTAATCGTAATAAATCTATCCTTAAAGAAAGTAGTTTTTATAGCTGCTTCGCTTGTAGCAATTACTGGTTGATTATATATTCTTATTTCAGGATTAAGTTTAATCGTTTTATTTTCATCGTTTTTTATTTCAAAAAAACCTATAATTGATGAATAATTTTTTTCTTCCTCAGTTATAATTTTTTTAAACGTTATTCTCTCGTTTTTTGAGTTAAAGCTCTCTCCAACTTTAATATTTTTAATAATCTCTGTAGAACTAATACTGTTAAACAAAATTGATAACATCAACATTGCAAAACCCAAATGAGACAAGTTTTGAGCATAATTTGTATTTTTTTCAAAAAAATTAGTTACTGTTTTGATGAATAAAAAAACTAATGAAAAAATTAAAATAATTAACAATAAATCTTTTTCAGATAAATAATATATGGTTAAAATTGTAGCTGTAAAAGTAGTTAGAAAATAGTAAATGAAAGCTATTTTAAATCTGAAATTTGTCTTTATCCAACTCATGCTTGGCCCTACAGACATAAATAAGAAAAAGGGAATCAAAAAAGGTATTAAAAGTTTATTATAGAATGGAGGTCCGACAGAAATTTTTTCTGAAGTTATGACGTCTAAAAATATTGGATATACTGTTCCTATTAAGACTACACTTAAAAAGTACATCATAAACCAATTATTAATTAATACTGAAGTTTCTTTACTTAAGAAAAAAATCTCTTTTTTATTTTCTAAATTTTTACTTTCAAAAATAAAAAAAATTACAAATGAAATAAATATTAAAACAAATAAAAAAATAAGAATATAAATTCCCCTTGTTGGATCGTTGGCAAATGTGTGAACCGAGTTAAGAATACCAGATCTAACTAGAAATGTTCCAGTAACACTTAACATAAAAGTAACTATACTTAGGATTATTGACCAATTTTTAAGAAGGTCTCTTTTCTCTAGAGTTGAGACACAATGCAAAAGAGCTGTCAAACTTAACCAGGGCATCAAAGAAATATTTTCAACAGGATCCCAAAACCAAAATCCACCCCATCCTAATTCATAATATGCCCAAATAGAACCTAAGAGAATACCGCCAGTTAGAAAAGTCCAGGAAATTAAAATCCATTTTTTTAGATTTTTTGCCCAAAATTTATTGACATAACCTGTGACCATTGCACCTAAGGCAGAGGCAAATATAATTGATGTTCCAACATACCCAACATATAAAATTGGTGGATGTATTGCTAATGCTGGATCTTGTAGAATCGGATTCAGGCCTAGTCCTTCTTGTGGTATTGGGTAAAGAGTATCAAATGGGTTGGATGTTTTTAAAATAAATATAAAGAAACCAATAACAATTATTTGATGAAAAATTATTGTGTAAAGCCTAAATTTTTTAGGCTCATTTTTTGAGTCGATAAAAAAAAATAAAACAAAACTTGTTAATACTAATAACCATAAAAGCAGACTACCCTCATGATTTCCCCACAAGCCAGTTATTTTATAAAATATAGGTTTTGTCGAATGGGAGTTATTGTATACAGTCTCATTGCTAAAATCCGAAATTATAAATGAATACAATAAGATAAAAAATCCTATTATAACAAAAAAAAATTGAGTTGTAAGAAATTGATAAATTATTTTACTTAAGCTTAAGGAATTTTTTTTTACATTTGCTACAGAACATGAGAAAACAACTAAAGAAGATATAAGACCAAGAAATAAAGAGGAGAAGCCTATATTTGAAATTATCATTATTTACTTTAAACTTTCTTTCACTTCAGGAGGCATATAATTCTCGTCATGTTTTGCAAGAATTTTGTCAGCAAAAAATAAATTATTATCTTGCAAAATACCTTCTGCCACTACTCCTTTTTCTTCCTGGAATAAATTTGGAACACTTCCTGAAAAAATAACATTTATCTCGTTTTTAAAATCGGTAATCACAAAGAAAATTTTTTCATTGTCTAATGATATTGAGTTTTTTTTTACCATTCCTCCAACTCTAATTTTTTCTTTTATATTTTCAGTAGATTGTTTGATTTCAGTAGGGGATTTAAAGTAAACAACATTATCTTCTAGTAATTTAAGGACAATATAAATGCTTAGAGCTATTGTAGTTAATACAGATATTATAAATATAATTCTTAATCTAACTTTTTTCCCATACATTAAACTAAATTAGATTTTGTGAGCAACTGAAGTTCTTACAAATGTTCTATTCGTTGATTGTTTGTTAGCTAAAGTAATTTGGTTTTGGTTTAAAGAATTATATTTTTTCACAAACTTAGCATACTCTTTATCAAATTGTTTGCTGGTTATTTTATATAAAACAAAAAAATTAAATAATGTAAATATAAATGCTGACCAAACATATAATCCGTAGCCACTCATTATTAATAAATCTAAATTCATATTCTATTTAAACCTTTATTTTTAACTTTTATCAACTCCACATTATATTTCATCAAAAAAATCAACGCAGAAAATAGTGCAAATGCCGCAGTCATTAAAAATAAAGGTATTAACATAGATGAATGAATTGTGCTTTCCGATAAAACATTAATTGATGAAGGTTGGTGTAATGTTGCCCACCAATCTACTGAATATTTGATAATAGGAACATTAATTACACCTATTATTGAAATATAAGAAGAAATTGTACTAGCTTTATTCTTATCAAAAATCTTCCAAGATAATAAATATAAAAAATAGAATAAGAATAATACTAACATAGATGTTATTCTTGGATCCCAAGCCCACCATGTGCCCCAAGTTGGCTTACCCCAAATTGATCCTGTTACTAAAGCTATTAAGTTAAAAATAAATCCTGACGGAGCTAAACTTTTTGAAATCAATACAAAATTTTTATTTTTAAAAATCAAAACCCCTAAAGATAAAAGTGAAATAATTGTAAATATTCCAAGAGAGATCCATGCGGAAGGAACATGTACGTACATTATTCTTACAGAGTCACTTTGAAGGTAATCTTTTGGAGATATTACTAATGATTCAAATAAACCTAAAGAGAGAAAAATCAAAAACAATATAAAGATTAAATTTCTAAATTTGGAAGATATTAAAATTGTTTTTATTTTTTCAGTAATTAAAGATAACATTTATTTATTATATATATCCTGAAAATAAACTGATCAAGAATGTTGAGGGAGATAATTTAAGGGAAACGTTAACACCCTTGATCAGTTTGAATACTTATAAAATAATGATTTGTCTAAGATTTGAGATAAATGTGTTTAAAAAGTGTCTATTAATTTGATGGCTTAAAATAGGTAGAGCCCTTTTTGCCAGAGAAAATCTCATTAATTAGCGGATGCTTTATAGGATCATTAGAATCGTCTTTGACTAGGTTTTGTTCAGAAACATATGCCTCATAAGTAATATCCTCGTTCTCTGCAAGTAAATGATAAAAAGGTTGATCTTTTCTTGGTCTCACATTTTTAGGTATTGATTCATACCATTCTTCAGAATTGTTAAATTCAAAATCAACATCATATATCACACCTCTAAATTCAAAGTGCTTATGTTTTACAACGTCGCCTATTGAGAATTTAGCTTTTTGAATAGTCACAAATTAAATATGTGTATTCTTATAAAAAAATCAATAAAAAAATATTTAATTTTTTGCATATCTGATAAGATTAAACTGTGAATAAGTCTTTTATTAAATTTATCACTGATTTTGGACCTTTGGTGGTTTTCTTCAGTTTTTATTACAAAAGCGAAAAAAATCTTCAAGTGGCTATACCACCTTTAATAATTGCGACAATTATATCAGTAATTATTGTTTGGATATTAGAAAAAAAAATACCTTTTGTTCCTCTTTTAGGTGGAGTCTTGATATCTTTTTTTGGAGGACTGACAATTTACTTTAAAGATCCAATATTTATTTACATGAAGCCAACAATAATTAATATAATTTTTGCGTTTGCACTATACTTTGGGAAATATTTTACAAATGAACCGGTTTTAAAAAAAATTTTAGGTAAAGCCATGCCCTTAAATGACGAGGGATGGAATAAGTTAAATTTCAGATGGATGTTTTTTTTCATTTTTTTGGCAATTTTAAATGAATTTATTTGGAGAACACAATCAGAAGAGTTCTGGGTGAATTTTAAAGTTTGGGGGATGTTGCCAATAACGATTGTATTTACAGCTTTTCAAATTCCTCTAATCAATAAATATAAAACTGATGAATAGAGAATTGAAACTTGTAGTTAATAATTCTTTTAAAAAAAAAGAAAGTAAGTTTTTTTTTGAGAAAAAAGAATTAAAGATTATTTTGGACCTGTATGCAAAGATGGTTTCTAAAGGTTCATGGAAAGATTATGGACTTCATATTTCTCCTAAAAGTGTAAGTTTTAAGGTATTTAGAAATTCAGCTGAAAACGCTGTATACAATATAAGTAAAAACTTTAAGCCGTTAAATAAGAATTTAAAATATTTAATTACAGATAATAGGGGCCTCATTATAAAAAATTCTGACAATCTTGAAGTTTTATTAAATAATATAGATTGGAAAAAAATATAATTTATCTTCTTTGCCCGAAGAGTCTTAATAACATTATAAAAAGATTTATAAAATCTAGATAAAGCGTTAATGCTCCCATTATTGCTTTTTTACCTGATATCTCAATTGTATCGTTCGCTGAGTACATATTTTTAATCTTTTGTGTATCGTACGCAGTTAAACCAACAAAAATTAAAACACCCAGTATTGAAACAATAAAATACATCATTGCGGATTTTAAAAATATGTTAACTATCGATGCAATGATTATTCCAATCAAACCCATCATCAAAAAAGAACCTAGCTTAGTTAAATCTCTTTTAGTAGTGTATCCATAAATACTCATCGCTCCGAATGTAGCTGAGGTAATAAAAAAAACTCTTGCAACACTTACACCAGTATAAACTAAAAGTATCCAAGATAATGATAATCCCATCAATGAAGCAAATATCCAAAATACTGTTTGAGCTTTTGCAGAACTCATCTTATTAATCCCAAAGCTCATATAGAAAACTATACCAAGTGGCGCCAACATAATTAACCATTTTAGACCCGAAAAAAATATTGCGTTACCAAAACTCGTAAATCCCGAAATTGTTCCTGCACTATCTGTAACAACTGACAATTTAAACGATAAAAGTGAAATTATACCTGTTAGCAGTACTCCGGTAGCCATGTAGTTGTATACCTTTAACATATAAGATCTTAGTCCAGCGTCCCAAACTAAGTTTTTTTTAACACTTGTTGCTTCAAATATGTTTTGTCTGTTAAAATTCATGTTATTAATATAATTATTTTGAGCTTATATTCAATGGTCAAAACTGGCATGGATTGTTAAAAAACTTATGAATTTTAAAAAATTAGGTAACACAAACTTAGATGTTAGTACAATTTGTCTCGGTACTATGACATGGGGTGAACAAAACTCTGAAAAAGATGCTTTTGATCAGATGGATTATGCTTTTGAAAAAAATGTCAATTTTTGGGACACTGCCGAAATTTATGCGATACCACCTAAATCAAGTACTTATGGCAAAACTGAAGAAATGATTGGCAATTGGTTTTTGAAAACAAAAAAAAGAAGCAAAGTAATACTTGCAACTAAGATATCTGGTCCTGGACCAAGCTGGATAAGAGGTGGTGGAAACCAATATGATGAAAAAAATTTAAATGAGGCTGTAGATAATAGTCTTAAAAGATTAAAGACTGATTATATCGACTTATACCAATTACATTGGCCAGAAAGAAAAACTAATTTTTTTGGGAGACTGGGTTATGAACATAAAGAAGGAAATGATTGGAATAAGTTTGAGGATATTCTTGTCTCTTTAGATAAAATAATTAAGAGTGGTAAGATTAGATACATTGGTTTATCTAATGAAACAGCTTGGGGTTTGTCCAAATTTTTAGAAATATCTCAATTAAAAAAACTTCCTCGAATGATGTCTGTTCAAAATCCTTATAGTCTTTTAAATAGATCCTACGAGGTAGGTTTAGCAGAAATTTCTGTAAGAGAAAAAAGCGGCCTTCTAGCTTATTCGCCTCTAGCATTTGGCTATCTGACTGGAAAATATAGAAATGGGGAGCTACCAAATAATTCAAGGATGCAATTATTTGGGGACCAATTTTCAAGGTATAAATCAGAAAATGGTCAACAAGCGATTGAAAAATACTTTAATATTGCAAAAAAGTATAATTTAGATTTAACGCAGATGAGTTTAAAATTCTGCGAACTTCAACCTTTCATTACCAGTGTAATAATTGGTGCAACAAACATGGAGCAGTTGAAAACTGACATAGAAAGTGTAAATATTAATCTTAACGACGAGATAATTAAAGAAATTAATGAAGTACAAAAACAATATCCAAATCCATGTCCATAATTAAACAAATTGTAATTTTATTATTTCTTATTATGAATTTTACTTCATTAAACGCACAAGAAATAAAAAAAATTGGTAAATTTAAAGATTGGGAAACAATAGTTGTAACTGATGAAGCTGCAAAGTTATGTTTTGCTCAATCTAAACCAGTGTTACAGTCACCAAAAAATAATGTTCGAGAGGCAAGGCTATTCATAAGTTTTAGGCCTGCAGAAAAAATTACTGATGAAGTTAGCATTACATCAGGATACGAATACAATTTACAGAATACTATATTAGCAAAATCAGGTAAGAATAAAATCAAATTTGACATATCAAAAGATAATTTTGCCTGGATCGCTAACAATAAAGTCGAAAAGAAAATGATTAGTGTAATGAAAAAAGGCTCAAGAATTATGATAACAGGATATAATAAATCTGGATCTCAAACAATTGATCACTACTCACTGATGGGTTTTACAAAAGCATACAATAGCGCGAAAAAAAATTGTAGCTAATGAAATCTAAATAACAGTCTAATGAAAAAAATAGTTTTAGCTTACTCCGGTGGTTTAGATACATCTATAATTCTTAAATGGTTACAAGAAAACTATAAAGCTGAAGTTATTGCTTATACAGCTGATATTGGCCAAGAAATGGATAAAAAGAAAATTATTAGGAACGCAAAAAAATTAGGTGTTAAAAAAATAATTATTAAAAATCTTAAAAATACTTTTGTAAAAGATTACGTATTTCCTATGATTAGAGGTCACGCCATTTATGAAGGGGTTTATTTACTAGGTACATCCATTGCCAGACCTCTAATTGCAAAAGATCAAATTCAGGTTGCAAAAAAATTCAAAGCATTTGCAGTTTCACATGGTGCGACTGGAAAAGGAAATGATCAAGTAAGATTTGAATTGGGATATCATTATTTTGGACCAAAAATAAAAATTATAGCTCCATGGAGAATTTGGAAATTAAAATCAAGAACTGATTTAATCAAATATGCAAAAAAAAATAAAATTTCAATTCCAAAGGACAAGAAAGGAGCGCCACCTTTTTCAATAGATGACAACTTATTTCATACATCAACCGAGGGTAAAGTTTTAGAAAATCCAAAAAATTCGGCTCCAGAATTTATTTTTCAAAGAACAACCTCGCCTGAAAAAGCACCTAATAAACCTACATATATTTCAATTAAATTTAAAAATAGTGACCCAATTAATGTTAATGGAAAGAAATTGCCCCCAGATAAACTTTTAGAAAAACTAAATCATCTCGGTGGAAAAAATGGAGTTGGAAGAATTGATTTAGTTGAAAATAGGTTTATCGGAATTAAATCAAGAGGAGTTTACGAAACTCCTGGGGGAACATTACTTTTAATTGCTCATAGAGCAATGGAGTCTGTAACACTAGATAAAGATACCATGCATAAGAAAGAAGCGATAATGCCAAGATATGCAGAATTAATTTACAATGGTTACTGGTTTTCAAAAGAAAGATTCAAATTACAAAAAATTGTGGATCTAAAAAAAAACAGGGTAAATGGAATTATTAAGCTTAAACTTTATAAAGGAAATGTTTCAATTCATTCAAGAATAACTACCAGTAGTGCTTATTCAATGAAAAAAGTTTCTTTTGAAGAAAATAAAACATTTAATAAATCTAATGTTGAAAGATTTATTAATTTCCACAAAAAAAAATTAAAATAAAAAATATGAATTTTGAAGCCTCAAGAGCGAATGCTATAGATAAATTAAATAATTTTGTTGAAAAAAATCTTTCTGATTATTCAAAGCAAAGAAACTTTGATTTTGGTCCTAATAAACGAGATAATGTCTCGTGTTTATCACCTTATGTAACGCATGGTGTTCTTAATGAAATTGAAATTATAAAAAAGTCACTTGAGAAGTTTTCTTTTTCAAAAAATGAAAAGTTTATACAGGAGGTACTTTGGAGAACGTACTGGAAAGGATGGCTAGAGTTAAGACCTAATGTTTGGAGCGACTATATAATTGATTTAAGAAATATTAGACAAAAATTTAAAGATGATAGAAATTATCAGAATGCAATAAATGGCAAGACTAATATTGGTTGCTTTAATGAATGGGTAAATGAATTAAAAGTTAATAACTACTTGCATAACCATACTAGAATGTGGTTTGCTAGTATTTGGATTTTTACACTCGATTTACCTTGGCAACTTGGAGCAGAATTTTTTATGCAACACCTTTTTGATGGAGACGCTGCATCCAATACTCTTGGATGGAGATGGGTTGCAGGAGTTCAGACACAAGGAAAGCATTATCTAGCAAGTGAATGGAATATTAAAAAATTCACAAATAATAGATTTAAAAATGTTAATTTAAATGAAAATACTCCTCCAAAAGTTTCTGAAAAAACTTATTCAATAATAAAACAAGATTTTAAAAATCCTGAAAATATTGAATCAATTAATTTATTAGTTTTTGATAATAATCTTTCTTTTGAATTTACAGACTTTAAAAATAATAAATTCAAAAAAATATATTTAGTCTCTAACAAAAATGAAAACAGATCAATCAAACTTAATGAAAAAGTAGTAAAATTTAAGTACCTTTTATTTGAAGATCAAGAAAAAAGATTAAATGAGCAATCAATCGATTGTGAAATAATTGATATAAGTGAAATTAAAAAAATTGATGAAAAAAATATTGGATTGTATCCGACTGTTGGAGAAAACTTAGATTATCTGAATTTAAATAATTTAAAAATCAATTTTTTATATAGAAAACTTGATCAACATTCTTGGCAGTATTGTAATAAAGGTTTTTTTAATTTTAAAAATTACATTCCAAAAATTATTTCAAACTTTACTTAATTTTATTAAGTTTTATCTTGCAAGTTTTATGAAGATGTCGCCCATACCAGCATCTAGTTCCTCTAGGGGCGTATTATTTCTTATTTCACAGTATCGACCAGTAATTTGATGATTTTTGACTAAATCAATATCATCATTTTTACATCTTCCTCCGTTATGTAATAAGCCTATCACTATTCTATTATTTAGATTGTACACCTGATCACTATTAATTTTTTTTCCATCACAAAAATAATCTTTATTGACTCTATTTGGAAAATCATTTTTGTTACAAGGATTTTTAATTGTTATAACGTAGAATTCTCTTAGGCCATCTATAAATGTATATTTCATTTTTTGAACCTCTGTATACTTCATGATATCACAAGAACAAGGCACGCAGCACCTATAATAATTACCACAAATTTTATTATTTGTTTTACTTTCATTAACAAACAAAAACTCTGAGTCGCTACCAGGATCAATTAATGATCCAGAAACAGCGCAAAATAATTTATTAAATTCAATGAAATCTTTATAATTAATTTTTTTATCTATAATATATTTAAAAAATTTAGGTCCAGCAGCATTCCTGTTTTTGTCAGGAAATATTCTTGACCAGTCAGTTATTAATTCTTTGTGGTAATTTTTTTCTTCTGCAACTAATTCGATTTGAAAAAAAACTGCAAAAATTAAAAAAAATTTGAAGAAGATATTTTTCATTTTTGTTTTATTGTAATCGTTTTATTAAGTTTAATTTTGTCTATAAAAACTTTTTTTCCATTGGTCCATTTAACCTCTACTCTAAAATCTTTTTCATTTTTTCTAATACCATAATGTGCCACAGGTTCCATTTGGCATAAATAACCAGATCCGGCATCTATTGTTTTAGAATGCTTTCTTTGGTTAGATATTAACGTTACAGTTGCTCCTCTAGCAGGAGCTCCAGATTTATTGATAGGTTTAATCCTTAAATATTTACTTTTTTTTTCTACTTTTGCTTTATACAAGGTCAAAGGTTGTGCTTTACTCTCTCCGTGAGAAACTAATAATTCTAAAATCCCATCATTATCTATATCAGCTACAGCTGCTCCGGTACCAAATCCTTCAATCTCAAGGGCCGTTTTTAATTTTATTTCCTCAAATTTTCCATTTTCATTTATTTTAAATAATTTGTTTGGTTCTGCGATATTGTTCATAAAAACTTCATCAAAACCATCATTATCAAAATCAGCAGAGATAATTGTTCGTATTCTAGATGGTTTATCGAAAGCTTTATTTCCTATATCCTTAAATTCTTTTTTTTCTAAAACATACGCCCTATGATATCCAAGCCAATTACCACTTAAAATATCTAATCTTCCTCTATAATAAATATCTGATAATGCCGTTCCCCTTCCATTCTGTATTACATCATCAACTTTGTATTCGAATGCAACATCCTCAAATTTACCATTATTATTTTTAAAAAGAAAGTTGGCACCCCTTTCATTTGCTGC
>CACLEU010000009.1 GCA_902606075.1 uncultured Pelagibacteraceae bacterium | reverse complement strand
AATTAATAATAAGTTAGAAGTACAGGTTTCAAGTATTTTATTTTTGTGAACCAGTAATATATCAACTTTTTTAGGGTTGAAAGAATTCAATTTTTTAAGAATATATTTATAATATAAATTTTTATATTTAGGATCTTTCCTCTTATAATTTAAAATTTTTAACTCAAAATTGTTATATGGCTTAGGTCTCTTACGAATTGATAATGATATTAATTTTTTTGTTAAAGCAATTCTAAGTAAATGATCATACTTGATTCTTTTACTCAAATTATTTTTAATCAAATTTTTAATATCACTTTCAATACTTTTTGAATAAATTTTGTATCTTTTTAATGATTTAATTAAATTACCTAAATGATTATCATATAAAATAAGTTTACCAGGTTTTCCCACAAGTCTTATGGTTGTGAACACACCACTTGATCCCCATAAATCTTTAAACTTTGTAACCTTAAGATTGTTAATTTGATAAGATTTTTTTAATAAAAAATTTGCCATTTTCAGTTAGGAATGAGTCTGGATGAAATTGAAACCCATAAACTTTATTTAGATTATCTTCAAAAGCCATTGGAGTATTGGATAATGTGCAACGCATAGTTATATCTATATTTTTTGACTTAAATGGCTCATGTAGTCTTAAAGAATGATACCTTCCAATTTTAAATACTTTATTTTTTTTAAAAATTTTACTTTTATTGTTTACTTTTATTTTTGATTGGTAACCATGATATATTTTGTTCTGTTGCTTTATTATTCCACCTTCATTAAATAATATCAGTTGAAAACCTAAACATATTCCAATTATTTTTTTTTTTCCCTTAAAAGTATTATAAATTTTCGAAGTTTCTGGATAATCTTTAGGTGATCCTGGGCCAGGAGAAAATACTATTACATCTGATTTTTTAATTAACTTTAAGTTTATGTTAAAATAGTCTGAACAATGTACTTTACCAAATTCAGAAAATTGATGTACTACATTCCATGTGAAAGAATCTTGATGATCAATAATATAAATCATTTAAATAATTCTAATAAAGATTTGGCTTTTATAAAATTTTCATTAAATTCTTTTTTTGGAGAGCTTTCTAATACAACTCCAGATGCAGCAGAAATTTCAGACATATTTTTAAAATTCAAAATTGATCTTATTATTATGTTAAACCTCATATCTAGGTTAAATTTAATTAAACCAAAACTTCCAGTAAATATATTTCTATCCTCTTTTTCTTTACTGTTAAGTAACTCTAGTGTTCTAATTTTAGGACAACCTATTACAGATCCACCTGGCATCATAGACTTTATAATATCTATCAATTTTATTTTTTTTCTTAAATTTCCTTCTATGGTAGTAACATAATGAAAAAGGTGTTTATATTCCTCTACATATTTTTTTTTTGTTATTTTAACACTTCCGGGTTTACAAATTCTTGATAGATCGTTTCTTTCCATATCTACTATCATGTTATGTTCTTTTGTTTCTTTATTGTTATTTTTAAAAAAACTAAGTGCTTTTGATTTATTAAGTTTAGACTGTTTTTTTAGTGTACCGGCTATTGGCTTAGTTTTTAACCTCAAACCTTTTTTTTCTATTAATGTTTCTGGTGAACAACTAACGATCGAATAATCTTTGTCTCGGATCATAAAAGACTCAGGAGACGAATTGACTTTCATTAGTTTCCAAAAGAAGTTTACAGGGTTGATAAAGGAATTATTTTTATATTTTGTACAAATTTTTATTTGATAAGTCTCTCCTTGTTTTATTTTTTTGGAGAAAAGATTAAAAATCTTTTTATATTTATGAAAGTCTGTGTTAATCTTAAATGGAGTTAAAATCTTAGTCGGATTAAATTTAATTTTAAATTTGTTTTTTTTCAAATTTGTAGAGACCTTAATTTTATCGGATATTGTAATTATAGTCTCAGGTTTGTAAAAAATTCCTTTATAGAAATTTGATTTTTTTTGATTTCTTATATTAATTTTCAAAAGATTGCACAGAATTTCATATCCAAAAAAACCTATAAATAAGTCTTGTTCTTTTTTATATTTCCTTTTTGAAATACTATTTAAAAAACTTTTTATATTTAAATTGTTAAGTACTATTTTTTTTGAAAAATCAGTAAATATTTTATATTTACTTCCAAATTTATAAATAATCATTGGTTTATCTGATTCATATAACTTTTCCAGATAAGGACTAAATTTTATGTTATGCTTTTTGTAATCTATCAATAGCTTGCTCTTTAATTGGTAAATGTATTAAACCTGCAAAAATCGATAATGCAATTGCCAAATACCACGCATAGTCATAGGAACCATATAAATCATAAAATAATCCACCTAAATATGCGCCAAAAAAAGACCCTATTTGATGGCTTAAAAAAACAAGTCCATATAAAAGACCTAAATATTTTGTTCCAAAAATATGTGCAACGATACCACTTGTAGCGGGGACTGTTGATAACCATAGAATTCCAAAACTTGCTCCAAAAAAAATAGACCCTAATGTGCTAGGAGGTAAGAAAATAAATAAACATATTGAAACACCTCTTAAGAAATAAATAATACTTAAAATTGTTTTTTTCTTTTCTTTTGTACAAAGATAACCACTCAATAAGGAGCCAAATATATTAAAAAGACCTATTAAAGATAAAATCATTGCAGCTGTCCAATCTTCTAAACCTCTATCGATTACATATTTTGGAACATGTGTTCCAACTAAAGTTATATGGAAACCACAAACAAAAAAGCCTGATAAAAGTAATACGTAACTTTTGTTTTTAAAAGCTTCTATTAAAGCCCCAGTAGTTGTTTGATCGCTTGAATTTTTTGTTTCATTTATTTGGGGGGAGCGAACAAAGAAAGATATTATAAATCCTAATGATAAAAATAACATAAAATAAAACAATGTTTGAACCCACCCATTACTTCCAAGTGAGTAATTAGTGAATAATGGTGATAGAAAGTATCCAAATGAGCCAACAGCGGTTACAATGCTCATTGCTATAGTTCTATTTGATAAAGGAAAATGTTTACCAACAATCGACATTGGTATACTTATTGCTGTTCCACCACATCCAATTCCTACTAAAACTCCAAGCCAAATTTGAAAATAAATTCCAGTATTAGGACCATTGTACAAAAAATAAATACCAATAACGTAAAAAATAAAAGCCAAAGATATTGCTTTATGCCCCCCATATTTATCAGCAATTGCTCCAAAGACTGGTCCTGATAAACCCCATCCTAGCATTTGAATACCAATTGCAAGACCAAATTCTGTATTTGTAATTCCTAAATCTGCGTTGAAGTCCATGAAGAACATCCCAAATACTTGTCTTACACTTAGAGATATAAATACTACTAGTGATGCCGCAATTAAGGTAACCAAAGCTAAGTTAGTTTTTATAAATTTTTCTGAACTCATTTAATAAATTTTAAAGATTTTTTTAAATCATTTATCAAATCTTTTGGATCCTCTAATCCAATGTGTAATCTAACTATATGATCATTTTTATTTAAAATTGTATATTTTCTCTTCCCTTGGGCTTTAAGTTCTTGGTGTAGAGCTAAACTTTCAAAACCACCCCAACTATAACCATAACCAAATAATTTTAAGGAATTGACAAATTTTGATATAGAGCTTTTATTTTTTGACTTAATTTTTAAACCCATTAAACCAGATGATCCTTTGTAGTATTTTTTCCACATTTTATAATCATCAGTGCCCTTTTTAAAAGGATACAAAACAGTAATCTTTTTATATTTGCTCAAAAAAGAAACTATTTTTTTTGTATTCTCCTCATGTCTATCTAATCTTGTATCTAGTGTTCTTATACCTCTAATTATTAAATATGCATCATCAGGTCCCATTCTCAAACCAGAGATTTTTTCAGCTTTTTGAACATATTTGAATACTTTTTTATTAACTGCCAAACTTCCTCCCATTACGTCTGAGTGTCCAGAGTAATATTTTGTAGCTGATACAATGGCCATATCAAATCCAAGTTTAATGGGTTTTAAAAAATATGGAGTACCCCAAGTATTGTCCATTGCGGTAAAAATCTTCTTTTTTTTAGCAATAGAAATTATTTTTGATAGATCTTGAAATTCAAATGTATTACTTCCAGGATTCTCAACAAAAATCAATTTTGTTTTTTTGGTAATGTTATTTTTAAGAGTAGATAAATCCTTGGGGTTGTAAAATATGGTCTTAATATTAAAATCCTTAAAAAAATCCTGAGTTAATATTCTTGTAGGGCTATAAACTGGATCAGATACTAAAATTTCGTCACCAGGTCTCACAACACTTAACATTGCAAGAAATATAGATCCAAAACCAGTAGGGGTTAAAAAAACGTGATAAGATTCCTCTAACTTATTTAAAATTTTAGATAAAGCATGTGTGGTGGAAGTGCCCTGTCTCCCATAATCAAAATAGCCTTCAGTTGGATATTTAGAATGTTTTTTCTGCATTTTTTTAATGTCATAAAATGACTTAAATAAAATTGTTGATGCTCTCACAACTGGGGGATTTACAGACTGATTATAAAAATCTTTACCTGCTTGCTTTAAAAAAGTTTTGAAAGAATATCCCATTAAAAATTTGATAACTAAATATTACAATGCTATATCCCACATATAAGTCAATAAAATAATAAACGGAGAAAATATATGGGATATCCAAAGAAACATCGTGGTAGAAGAAAAATGGGATCAAAAAAAAGAAGAGCTAGAAAAAAAAATAAGAAAAAATAAATCTACTCAAAATGAGTACAATAAATAAAGTTAAATCCATAAGTATTTGGATTTTTGTAGTTCCTTTTTTAGCGATTAATACTTGCTTAATATTAATTACTACATTCCACGACCTTTTTCCGAATAAAGAACATATTATCCATTTTACAATTCCATACATTGATGGTGGCGCATCAATAAGTAGAACTGCAAGAGTATTCCCAACATATTTAATTTTTAAACCCGCCATGTTCTTAACGGCATATTTATTAATAAGATATTGGCTTTATATTAAAGATATTATTCTAAATGTTAATGGAGACCATAAAAATATTAGAAAAATTTTATTTTTTGGAATTGGTTCAGCAATCTGTTTGGTAATTCATTCGATTTTTTTAGGTGTAAAATTTGATTACGACCTTTACAAATTATTTAGAAGAGTGATCATGCTAGCATTTATAATTTTTGAAGTAGTAGCGCAAGCTTATTTGGTTTTAACTTTTTACTCAATCAAAAATAAATTATTAAGTTTCATAAATATTAAATTTTTAAAACTAAAAGCAATTTTAGTATCTGTTTTAATAACTGTTATGATTTTAAGTATTCCAATTGTAAGTATGCCTGGAAACAAACACGTCAAACATGCATTAGAATGGGATTTCTTTTTAGGTGTTATATTGTTTTATGTTTTGACTTTTTTTATGTGGAAGAAACAAAAATAATCATTTTGTTATCCATCCTCCGCCTAAAACTCTATCACCATCTTTATCCTTTTTATAAAAAACGCAAGCTTGACCAGGTGAAATACCGTATTCATCTTCCAAGAGTGTTAAAGATGATGAGCCGTTGTTTAAATTGAGTTTAGATTTTATGAGTTTGCCAGTGGATCTTACCTTTACAAAGATGTTCTCATCAAAATATTTTTCTTCGACTAGGAGGTTTAAATTTTTCAAATTGATGTCTTTTTTTATTAATTCTTTTTTTTCTCCAACAATTATTTCATTTTTTTCTGAATTAATATCAATCACATATAAAGGTTCTTTAGCGGCAATTCTTATTCCCCTTCTTTGACCGATAGTGAAGTTTACTATTCCGTCATGAACACCTAAAACTTTTCCCTTAGAGTTTTTGATATTCCCTCTTTTAAATGCGTCTGGCCTAAATTTTTGGATTACTGAAACATAGTCACCATTTGGAACAAAGCAGATATCTTGACTATCCGGTTTATCTGCTACATTTAATTGAAGTTCTTTTGCTATTTCTCTAGTTTCTTTTTTTAATAAATTCCCAAGCGGAAATCTTAAAAAATTTAATTGATCCCTAGTAGTATTAAATAAAAAGTAACTTTGATCTCTATTGGTATCAACGGCTCTGTACATTTCTGTTTGATTATTGTTTGTTATACTTTTTACATAATGACCTGTAACTAAGGCATCAGCTTTGATATTTAATGACTCTTGAAATAAATCGTTAAATTTTACCGTTTTATTACATTGAACACATGGAATTGGCGTTTCTCCTTTTAAATAACTATCTACGAAATTATCAATGACACCTTCTTTAAATTTGTTTTGATAATACAAAATTTTATGCTCTATATCTAATTTGTTGGCAACTCTTTTAGCATCAAATATATCTTGGCCTGAACAGCAAGTTTTTGAAGCAGCTACCTCTTTACTGTTATCATACAATTTTAAGGTGATGCCAATTACGTTGTAACCCTCTTTTTTCATCATTCCTGCAACTGTTGATGAATCAACCCCTCCGGACATAGCAACAACTATAGTTGTGTCTTTTGGTCTCTTTTCAAACCCGAGAGAATTAAAAATATTTTTCATTCGTATGGAAATTATACTTTTTTCTATTATAAATTAAACTAAATGATATTAGATTTTGAACCAGGTGACAAAGTAATTAACCCCAATCAAAAAGATTGGGGAGTTGGACAAGTTCAGTCGATTATAAAAGGAAAGGTAACTGTAAATTTTGAAAACGTTGGTAAAAAAGTAATAAACTCAAACATAGTGGAACTAGTTAGATTAAATTCAAATGGATAATGAAATAAAAAAACAAATAATACATGGATTGATTGATACCTTTATTAATGCCGGGAATATAGCTCTCGATTTAAGAGACAAAGGTTTAAAAAAGACTATTAAAGAAGATAATACTCCAGTTACTAATGGCGACCTAGAAGTTAATAAGATTATCACTAACAAAATTAAAGAAATTACTCCAGAGATACCAATTGTATCAGAGGAGGTTTCTGACAATAAAAATATTGAAAATCTCTCAACTTTTTGGTTGATAGATCCAATTGATGGTACATACGACTATTTAAATAATAGAGATGAATTTACTCTTAACGCAGGTTTAATAATCGATAAAAAACCAGAGGTAGCTATTATTAATGCTCCTGCAAAAAAAAGGTTGTTTTATACTTTTGGTATGAACAATAGTTTTGAAATTAAAAATAAAAAAGAGATAAAATTAGATTCTGGATTAAGTTCTAAAAATAATGAATTATTAGCATTGGTCTATTCTGATAATATAAAAGATGAAATAAAAGATATTCACAATAAATATAAAATAAAAAATATTACAAAAATGAAAAGTTCTTATAAGTTTTGTGTTGTTGCGTCTGGAGAATTTGATTTATATGTTGCAGATCCGCGGGCCTCGGAATGGGATATTGCAGCTGGAGATGCGATATTAAGAAATGCAGGAGGCTCAGTAAAAGATATGGATGGTAATGAAATTTTATATGGAAAAAAAGATTTTAAGAATCCAAGTTTAGTGGTTAAAAGTCAAAGATTGCTTATAAATGAGTGAACAACTTAGAATTATATTGATTATAGTTGTCAGTGTTTCAATTTTTGGATTAGTAGTGTTTGTGTTTGTAAGAAATTTTATAAAATCAAAAATAAAATTTTATTTAGAAGAAAAAAATAGAAAAACTAAAAAAGACGAGTAATTTTTTCATACTCTTCTTTTGTGAGATCCATTACTCTTTTTGAAGTGTCAAAATCGAAGCCATTTCTTGCTAAAATTGAAATATCTTTTTTATAAAATAATGGTCTATTGTCTTCTGCTCTACATGGACCAATTCTTCTTTTTTTACACACCTTTAATGCTGAAAAAAAATCTTGATCTTCATTTTCATCTTTAATTTTATCTAGAGTTTCTTTAACAAATTTTTGATTAATTCCTTTAGACATTAAGTAATTTCTGATCTTGTTTATAGAATTTCCCCTTTGGATGAGATTTTTTGCTTTGCTGTTAGAATAAAACTTGTCATTCAGATATTTAGAGCCTTCAAGTTCAGATAAAACTACGTCTATAAGATCTTTAATTTCATTTTTTTTTACGCCCGGAGCTCCAAACTTTAAATATTTCTTAAGTAAATAGGTCCTTAATTGTTGTTTTGATGGCGCATATTTTTCAACATACTTCACTGAAAAATCTCTCATCTCTTCCACTGTTGTCTCAAGATTTTTTTTTTTATTTTTTAAAGGAATCATTTAAATTTTTAATATAATATAAATTTTAATGATTGAACAAATTAATAGCTTTTTCACAGTTCATATGATTTACCTATGGTTGAATTTAGGTGTTTTGCCTTTTTGGTTAGTACTAATATTTTTTCCTAACTCGGGTGTAAGTAAATACATGGTTAGATCAATATTTCCATTTATGATTTTCTCATTTATTTACTCTTATTTGTTATATTACTTATTTTTAACAGATTTTAATTTCATAAATAATTTTAATCTTTATCTAGGTTTGGATCAATTATCTGAATTGTTTTCTGAAACAGATTTTTTAATTATATTTTGGTGTCATTTTTTAGCAATAAATTTGTTTTGTGGTGCCTGGATCGTTAGTGATAGTTTAAAATTTACCATGTCTAAATTTGTAGTTTTTTTTCCACTATTAATTACTTATTTTATTGGCCCGATTGGAATATTTATGTACTGGCTAACAAGAATCTTTTATGCAAAAAAATTGTCATTGTATGACTAAGGTAATTCAATTTTATTACGATTTTTCAAGTCCATATACTTACATTGCCCATAAAAGAATTAAAAAAATTGAAAAAAATAAAAATATTAATTTTTTGTACAAACCCATGCTTTTAGGTGGTTTGCACAAGCTAGCTGGAATCACAGCAAATGCTTTTATAGGGCACAAAAATGAATTTATGATTCAAGATTGCGAAATGATTTCAAAGAAGCTTGGTATAAATTTTCATTTCAACGAAAAATTTCCTATTAATTCTTTATATTTAATGAGGGGAACATTGGTATTAGAGGACAACATACTTAAAAAATATATAGATACTTTTTTTGAGTCCTACTGGCAATTTAATTTAGATTTATCAGACAGAAGTATTTTTGAAAATAAATTAAATGAAATAGGTATTAATGTAGATAAATTTTTTCATGATATTGAAAAAAAAGAAGTTAAAGAAAAGCTAAAATTGTTTACAGATGAGGCCTTTTCTAAAAAAATTTTTGGTGCTCCAACTTTTTTTTATAATGATAAAATTTATTGGGGTCAGGATAGATTGGATTACGTAATTGATGAGGTAATTAAATAATCTCGAAATCGCCCGTTTTAATTGCGCCAAAACCACCATCCACATGAGATACATTTTTAAAACCCATATCTTGTAAAGTTTTTGTAGCAAGAGCAGATCTTAAACCAGCAGCACAAAACAACACTGTTTCTTTCGATGAATCAATTTTTCCTTGTTTATAATATGGGCTGGAGGGATCCATCCAAAATTCTAGCATCCCTCTAGGTATATGAAGAGAATTTTTCACTCTTCCCTCTTTTTCAAGTTCTCTAATATCTCTAATATCAATTAAATTACATTTATTTTCTTTAAATAAATTTGCTGCCTCGCCACTTGTTATAGTTTTAATTTCTTTTAATGCATTATTAACGAGATCTTGTGATGATTTAATAGTCATATATATGTAATCTGTTAATATCAAAAAAAATGAAAAAAAACATCTTTAAAAAATTATTTATAAAGATATCTAAATTAGTTGGTTACGAAATAATTGATCAAAACGAGTTTTACTCACCCACCCTCGAAAAACCCCTTAATGAAAAATTATCTAATACACATAAGTCAATAATACTTCCTTTAGGTGAGGTGAAATTAACAAAAAAAATTAAAAATTTATCAATTATATTTAGGACTAATTCTAATGTAGACATTTGGGACCAAAACAAAAAGAGAGTTTTTGAAGAACCCAAAATCGAATACGTATTAAGATGTTTGTTCTCGCTCACAAAATCAATTAAGAGACTTAAAAAAGAAAATTCATTAATAGATATCAATTTAGTGATAGTTGATGACAATTCAATATTAGAAAATTTAAATAAAATTAAGAACGTTTTAGATAAAAATTACTCAAAATACATAATTATAAATCACAAAAAGGAAGAACATAAAAATAAAATATTGGAGCGTGCTAATGATCAAACATTTTCTAATCTATCAAGTTTACTAAAATGTTTTGAAATCGCTAAAAAAGAAAATACTGATTTAATTTATTTTGTAGAAGATGATTATTTACATTTCGAAAATTCATTAAATGATATGATCAATACTTACGAAAGGGTAAGCTCACAAACAAAAAAAGATATTATAATTTGTCCATGTGACTATCCATTTAATTATATGACTAATGAAAAAACAAATATTTTAATTGGTAGTAACCAACATTGGAGATTAGTTAAAAAAATTTTGTGTACATTTATGATATCCAAAAATATGCTTGATAAATATTGGGATAATTTAAAAAAAACTTGTGAAAAAAGACACGACCCTTTTGAAAAATATTTAAATGAAATTTTGTTAAATGAATTAGGTATATCTCCAGTTAATACACTTTCAGTACATCTAACGAATGTAAATTCTAGTTATGGCCTATCTCCTTTTGTGGATATCAAGAAACTTTGGGAAGAAAACAAAATTGTTTAATGCAAATATTTTTTTATATAACTACTAAAAATATTAAAGAGGCAAAAAAAATTTCATCAGTTTTAATAAGGAAGAAATTAATAGCATGCGCAAATATATTTAAAAATATTCAGTCTGTTTTTTTATGGAAAAATAAAGTTAACGTTTCAAAGGAGTCTGTCATAATGGGAAAAACTACGAAAAAACAACAAACTAGAATAGTTGCAGAGGTTAAAAAGATACACTCTTATGATGTACCCTGTATAATATTTTCTAAAATCTCTTCAGGTAATAAAGAATTTTTAAAATGGGTTGATAACGTCACCTCATGAAAAAAGCAAAAAATTTTAAGCTATTAAACTCATCTAATAAAATAATAGAATTGAATAAAATAAAATCAAAATTTACAGTTTTATTTTTCTATCCAAAAGATGATACTCCAGGATGTACCCTTGAAACTAAAGATTTTAGTTCATTTTACAACAAATTTAAAAAGCTTAACTGTGAAATTTATGGAATTTCTAAAGATACAATTGAAAGTCATTTAAAATTTAAAAAAAAATACAATATTAAATTTGAGTTATTGTCTGATGAAAATAGAATTGTTATTAAAAACTTTAAAGTTTGGGGTAAAAAAAAATTTATGGGCAAAGAGTTTATGGGTTTAATTAGAAGTACCTTTTTGTTAAAGAAAAATGTTATTGTTAAAGAATGGCGCAATGTAAGAGTTAAGGGTCACGCTGAGGAAGTATATAATTTTTTCAAAAATAATTATTGAACAAATAAAAAGGCCTCCTATTTCTAGGAGGCCTTAATTAAACGTCAAACCAAAGAGGGAGAGATGCTTAATCTCGTATGGCGTAACCTATTACGCCTGTTTCAACGACGTCTGTTCCTTTTAACTCAGCTTCTTTACTTAGTCTTATTCCAATTGTGCTCTTCATAATTGCCCAAACAATATAGGCAACCACAAATACGAAGACGTTAACTGATATTATTCCAAGTAATTGAGCTCCAAATGTTGCATCTGGATTTGTAATCGGCACAGCTAATGTACCCCAAATTCCAGCAAATAAGTGTGCAGGTATAGCACCTACAACATCGTCAATTTTTAAAGCAAACAGTAATTTTGTTCCATAAACAACTATCACACCACCAACAGCACCAATTAAAATCGCTGCAAATGGAGATGGCATTAATGGTTCTGCTGTAATAGCAACTAATCCGCCAATACATCCATTTAACATTTGAATTACATCGGTTTTACCAAAATGTAATCTTGTCATTGTTGCTGCGGCCATTACACCACCAGCACCTGCTAAAAATGTATTCATGAATATTTTTGCTACTGCGATTGCATCTGCACCTGTTCCTATTGCAAGTTGCGAACCACCATTAAATCCAAACCAACCTAGCCATAAAATAAATACTCCAATTGTAACTAATGGAATTGAAGAAGCCGCAAATGGTTTCATCGGAGCTGGATCACCTTTTTTGGTGAATCTTCCAAGTCTTGGACCAAGTAAAAAAGCACCTGCAAGTGCAGCTGCACCACCCGTTGAGTGTACCAAAGTTGATCCTGCAAAATCTTGGAAATTTGCAGCAGCTAACCAACCACCACCCCATTTCCAACCCATTACTATCGGATAAATAATTCCTGCTAGAATTGCAGCAAATAATAAAAATGGCCACAATTTAATTCTTTCAGCTAATGTACCAGAAACAATTGATACTGTTGTTGCACAGAATACCATTTGGAAATACCAGTCTGATGCATCCGAGTAACCTGTTTCTATTTTACTTGCATCTGACCATGGCAAAAATTTTCCAATATATCCTCCTTCTGAGATACCATACGCTAGATTATATCCACACAGCCAAAACATCATTCCGGCAATTGAAAATAATCCAATGTTTTTTGCACATATTACTGATACGCTTTTTGAAGTTACACTTCCTGCTTCTAGCATAGCAAAACCCGCAGCCATAAACATGACTAAGAATCCACAAACTAAAAAGAGAAAAGTATTAAATACAAATCCGACTTCGGCGGATACCGTAGTTTCAGCATAACCAACACTGGTCATATTGAGTAAGAAAATAGAACTTACCGCTGGAACCAACAGTTTATTTAAAAGTTTTTTCATTATTTCTCCCTGTTAAAGGAGAGTTTATAAATTTTTATAAAATCAATAACTATTGCTAAGACTATTTAATAGGTATGCAGGAAATGCATATAGAAACAGCCTTTATTAACTTCTAATTAATAAAGGCTGTCTAGAGGAAATATTTATTTATTGAATATTTCTTTAAGTGCTTTTGCAGGTAAAAATTTTACCTTTTGAGAAGCTGCAATTTGGATCTGTTCTCCAGTTCTAGGATTTCGGCCAATTCTAGCTTTTCTTTTAGCAACTTTGTAAGTACCAAAACCCGCTATTTTTACAGAATCATCGTTTTTCAACGCATCTAAAATAGTATTGGTAATAGTATCGAATGTTCGCTCTGCATCAGCTTTACTTTGATTTAAAGATCCAGCTAATTTAGCGACTAGTTGTTTTTTGTTCATTTTAGCTCCGGTATTAGGTTATTTATATAATTTACAAAATCCTTTATAAATCAAGCTTTTTTTTAGTGTTTAATTCGGTTTTTAACACAAGATGTTGTGTTCAAAAAACGTTGAATTTATTGATTTTTTTAGCTTAAAAAAACCCTTTAAAATAAGCCTAAATCCTTTAAGTCATTAAAGGTTGCAAAAAACATCAAACATAACAATAAAAACATCCCGATTCGAAAAAAACCCTCTTGTGTTTTTTGAGTTAAGGGTCTTCCAAGAATTTTTTCTATTCCATAAAACATTAAATGACCTCCGTCTAAAAGAGGTATTGGAAAAAGATTAATTAAACCAAGGCTGATTGATATATATGCCATCATGCTTAAAAAAGGCACAATTCCAAATTCTGCAACTTGACCAGAAATTTTAGCAATTCTTATTGGTCCACCAAGCTGAGAACTGTCGCCTTTTCCTGTAATTATAGTGCCTAAATATTTAAGTGTAGAAGTGGTAACAAAATAAACCTCAGAAACTGAGTAATATAGGGCTTTAACTGGTCCAAGTTTTTGGTGATTTACGGTATTTTTATAAGGCGAAAGTTGAATACCAACCATCCTTTTTTTTATTTTATTTCCTAAATTATCCTCTGTATCGACAAAGTCTGGTTTTACTTTTATTTCAATTTCTTGATCATATCGTGAAACTTTAAAATTTATAAATTCTGAGGTCGATAGTGTTATAAATTTAGATACATCTAAAATACTTTTAACTTTATTATCATCAATAGATAAAATAACGTCATTTTTCTTTAATCCTGCGACTTGAGCAGGGCTATTTTTGGTAACCTCACTAATCATAGCTGGAGTAAAATCTTTACCAACAAAAATATTAATCATTAAAAATATAAATACAGCCAAAATAAAGTTAGCTAATGGTCCTCCAAAAACAATTAATGATCTTTGATATAATGGTTTTAATGTAAAAAGTTTTTCTCTATCTTGTTTGTCATATTTCTTTAAGATTTCGTCCCGGTCTGCCTGAGAAAAAACATTTCTATCTCCAAAAAATTTTACATAACCACCTAAAGGAATTAAGCATATTTTCCAACGAGTACCCGATTTATCGTTCCACCCAAAAAGTTCTTTTCCAAAACCTATTGAAAAATCTGTTACACCTACACCATATCTTCGGGCAAAATAATAATGTCCATATTCATGAATAAAGACCACGACAATAATCAATATTATGAACGGTAGAACAAATTCAAACATCAAAGTATAATAAAGTATTTACTTTACTTTCCAAGCTAAAACTGGAAGCAATGTTGCCGCTATAAATGATAGAAATAAAAGAGATTGAGTTAAAAATTCTGGAAAGTAGCTTGCAGGTAATAAGATGCCAATTAATAAACTTTTTGAAAAATCAGGACTTGGGAATAATAATATACCCCCTATTAACCCAACAATAATTGAAATATAAGCTGTTTTTTCACTAAATGATTTAGAGTAAAAACTATAAAATATACTTAAAACTGCAGCACAACAAAACAAGTCAGCCAACAAAAACAAATATAGAATACTAAAGCCTTTAGATGCAACATAGAAAACAACAAATGAAAGGGCTACAATTATCTGTTTAGATAATTTAAAATAATCTCTATTAGACCTAAGAATTTTTTTTACGTCAACTATTATCAAACTAGAAATAGCATTTATTAATGTATCAACACTACTAATGGTTAGAGAAATTGCTAAAAAAATAATTAATATGGACAAAGTAAGGATTTCTCCTTTTAACAATATAGAAAAAAAGGCAAGGTCTGGTATCACATTTGAATTTTCAGAAATTGAAACTAATCCAGCAAAACCCATCATAAAAACAATTGGAATTATAATTAAAAAAGAAAATATTAAACTTTTATTTAAAATTTCATTATTTTTTGCAGCATAAACTCTTTGCCAATTACCTTGGTGAAAAAGATTTGTAGCTGCTACCGCAATAAAAAATGTCAAACCAGCAGTAAAGTTTGGGATATAATTTTTACTCAACAAATTTGGTTTATTTTTATTAATGAATTCAAAACTAAATTCATTTTCATTAAATGAAAATAAAAAGGAAAAAGATATTATCAACAATAAAATTAAAAATATAAATTGAATATTATCGGTAAAAATTGAAGCTCTTAAACCACCATACAATGTGTAAAGAAGCGAACTAATTATAACTATTAGAGCAGTAATCCATAATTCTACTCCTGAAATATATTTTATTAAAATAGATACCGCAGTGACTTCTGCTATTAAAAAAATTGTCATATAGAATATAGATAGAAATAAAATTAATTTAAATACTTTATTTCCAAACCTTAATCTAACTACTTCAATTAGAGATTTTGCATTCGGATAAGAGTTTCTAAAAATTTTACCAATAAAAATTATCGCAAATAAAGGAAATGCTGCTCCAAGAGAATAGCCAATAACAGCACCTATTCCACCCCATGTTGCAGCCGATGCTGGACCAAATAAGATCCAAGTACCCAAAGCTGATGCCACAAAGCTACATGTTAATGAAAAAGTTCCAACAGATCTATTAGCAACTAAATAATTGTTTAGACCTCGATATTTTTTTGAGCAAAAAAAACCAATTAAAATAAACGATATACTTATTAATAAAATTAATGTTATTGAAAGTGATTGATCTAAAATATTTAGTCGTTCCATATATCCCTTTCTGAATTACCGGACAGGTTCAATGGGTATTTCTCAGCCGTTAAAGCACCCCATGTGATACAATTATATAAATTTCTTTTGATTGTAAATAATTAATTTAAAATTGCTCTTTTTCTGTAGAGCCTTCCATAGCAGTTGTAGAACTTTTTCCACCACTAATCGTATTAGATACAGCATCAAAGTATGATGTCCCAACCTCCCTTTGGTGTTTTACGCTTGTATAACCATCTTTTTCTCTTGCAAATTCTTGTTGCTGTATTCTTGAATAAGCAGTCATACCCTCTTTTTTATATTTTTCAGCTAATTCAAAAATTGCAATATTCTGAGTGTGGAAACCTGCAAGTGTAATAAACTGAAATTTATAACCCATTGCGCTTATTTTTTGTTGAAACGTTGCGATCTCAGAGTCTGATAAATGTTTTTTCCAATTAAATGATGGAGAACAATTGTAAGCAAGTAATTTACCTGGGAACTTATCATGTATCGCATCTGCAAATTTTTTTGCTTCTTCTAAATTTGGTGTAGCAGTCTCGCACCATATTAAATCAGAGTATGGTGCATAAGCGAGACCTCTTGATATTGCTTGATCAATTCCATGTTTTACGTAATAAAATCCCTCGGGTGATCTCTCGCCAGTTAGAAAAGGTTTGTCATTTTCATCATGATCATTTGTAATTAATTTTGCTGCGTTAGCGTCTGTTCTTGCTAAAATAATTAAAGGCACGTCGGCTATATCAGCGGCTAACCTAGCTGCTTTTAAATTTTTAATCATTGTGCCAGTTGGAACTAAAACTTTTCCACCCATATGACCACATTTTTTTTCACTAGCTAGCTGATCTTCAAAGTGAACTCCAGCAGCTCCTGCTTTAATAAATTTTTTTGCTAATTCAAAAACATTTAGAGGTCCACCAAAACCTGCTTCTCCATCAGCTATTATTGGTAACATATAATCAACTCTATCTTTTGATTTCATTTCTTCATTTTTAATTTCCATATGCTGTATTTGATCAGCTCTCATTAATGCATTATTCATTGACTCTACTAGTTTAGGTGCACTATCGTATGGATATAAAGACTGATCTGGATACATCTCCCCAGCACTGTTTGCATCCGCTGCTACTTGCCAGCCACTTAAATAAATTGCCTTAAGCCCAGCCTTTGCATGCTGAACTGCATGATTTCCAGATAACGATCCTAATGTATTAACATATGGTTCGGTATTTAATAATCTCCATAATTTTTGAGATTGATGTTTGCACATCGAGTATTCTATTTTTATAGAACCTCTTAATCTCTCTACGTCTTCTGGTGTGTAATCTCTTTTTACTCCTGCAAATCTCTTTAGGTCGTATGATATCTTAGACTCGGAGCTCATTTTTTCCTTTGAAACAATTAATAATTAAGACTTTAGAAATTAGTTACTATTATACTCGTTAGTAAATTCATTCATTCCGCTTGAACCCCAATCACAGTGATCATCTCTTAAATAAATACCAGAGCTATTCGAGTGATTTTGAGTCTCTTCGTTTAAACTTAAAGCCTTATTTACTTGGTTTTTGATCTTGTTTTTATCGTTCATGTAAACTTTATAATTTACAAAGTTTACAATATCCAGCATTATATTAAAAAAGCTTGTAAAATATGGAAATTTATTGTAAATAATAATTTACAAAGTTTACAAATAGAAAATTATGAGTCAATTAGAGCTTAAAATAGGCCCAAAAATCAAGTCTTTTAGAAGGCAACTAGGACTTCAAGCAAATAAACTTGCGGAACAGCTTGGTATATCACCAAGTTACCTAAATTTAATTGAAAGCGGCAAAAGAAAAATAGATGGTGACCTACTTTTAAAAGTGTGTGAAGAATTAAAAATAGAGCTTTCAGATTTGACTAACAAGTCTGATTTAAATTTAGTAAATGATATTTCAGAATTATTAGATGATCGATTATTTGAAGATTTAGATATTCTTGGACCAGAAGTAAAAGATCTAGTTAATACAAATCCTAAAATTGCTAGAGCTTTAATAAAATTAGGTGATAATTTTAAACAAAAAGATCACGAAATAATAAGTAAAGTTGAAACTTTGTCAGGTAAGATTATTGATAGTCGTAAAACTTCTTTTCCAGGGGAGGTGATATCTGATTTTCTTCAAGAGAAAAAAAACTATTTTCCTAAACTTGAAGATTTTGCAAATAAAATTTTCGAAAAGGTACAGGTGAATAATAGAACTCGATATATTGCACTTTGTGATTTTTTAAGAACAGAATATTCAATTAATGTTAAAGATGTTATACCGGATGAAGGAAAACCATTTTCTAAAATTTATAATAAAAACAAAAAAGAACTTCTTTTAAGCGATTATAACTCCCTAGAAACAAAAAAGTTACACGCTGCCGCACAGATTGCACAAGAAGGAGCGGAAAACGAAATTAACAATTACTTATCTGAATTTAAATTTCCGTCGGATGAAGCAAAGAGATTAACAAAAATAGCTATGCTAAACTATTGTGGTGCTGCAATTTTAATGCCATACGAGCTGTTTCATTCTGAGTGTAAAAAACTAAAGTATGATCTAGAATTGCTTCAAAATACGTTTGCAACGTCGTTTGAGCAAGTTGCTCATAGAGTTACTTGCTTACAAGATCCAAAGTTACCAGGAATACCCTTTCATATGTTAAGAGTAGATATAGCAGGAAATATTTCAAAAAGATTTTCTTTATCTGGTATTGAAATACCAAGATATGGTGGAGCATGTCCTAGATGGAATGTTTATTCGGCTTTTACTAGACCAGGAGTGATACAAGCTGCTGTGAGTAAAATGACTAATGGTAAAAAATATGTCTGTATTGCTCGAACTGTTGAAAAAGGTGTTGGAAGATATGGTCAAAAGAAAAGTATGTTATCTATAGGTTTAGGTTGCGAAGCAAAATATGCCAAAGATTTTGTTTACACTGAAAATTTAAATTTAAATGATAAAAAAACAGAAATCCCAATCGGTGTATCATGCAGAACTTGTGATAGGTTAGATTGCTCTCAAAGAGCTTTTCCACCTTTGCATAAAAAGTTTGATGTAGATATCAATTCTAGAGGAGTTTCTGTTTACGTAACAGATAAGTAATAAGTTAAAAACACACTAAATGTTCAATGTAAACAGGTTTTTTAATTCCGAATTTTTCATCTATATCGTGTTGATGAATATGATGAGAGTGGACGAAAACTGGAATTAAATTACCCTTTTTAGTTCTTAAAGTGTAAATGAAGTTTGTTCCTCTAAATTTTCTATCAACTACATCAAATTTTAAATTACTTTTATCATCGTGGATTAGGTCTTCAGGTTGCAGTAACAATTTTACACTAGATCCAATAGATGCAGGTTTAACAAACTGACCCTCAATAATTCCAAGATCTTCATTTTCTAAGGTATTTTCTCCTACGACCTTGGCTGGAATTAGTATTCCTCTATTTAGAAAATTAACCACATCAACTGAATTTGGATAATGATAGACTTTATATGGATCATCAAATTGTTTTAGCTCTTCATTTAAGATTACTCCACATTTATTACCTAAATAGAATGCTTCATATGAGTCGTGAGTAACCACAATTGTTGTAATTTTTAAGTTTTTTAAAATTTTCTTTAATTGAATTTGGATATCTTCTTTAAAACTTTGGTCAACATTAGATAATGGTTCATCTAAAAGCAATAAATCAGGTTCAAACACTAAAGATCTTGCTAAAGAGACACGTTGAGCTTCACCAGCACTTATTTGGTGAGGAAATTTTTTTAAAACACTGTTTAAATTTAATAATTTGACAATGAATTCAGTACTGATTTTTCTAGTATTTTTTTTATTTTTATTAATTGCAATTTTAATATTTTTTTCGACTGTATAATGTGGAAACAAACAATTATCCTGAAAAGCCAACGATATATTTCTATCTTCAGGTTCTATATGATTATTTTTTGAGGACATTAATTTTCCTTTTAGAAAAATTTCACCTTCATTAATTTTTTCAAGGCCTGCTATCGTTCTCAACACTGTTGTTTTTCCTATTCCAGATGGTCCCAACAAACAAATTATATCTCCTTCATTTTCTATTGAGAAAGACACATTTTTTACTTTTTCATTTCCATCGACAGAAAAAGTTACATTTTTTATTTCAAAAATATTTTTCATTTAATCTCTTAATATAAACTTTGATGTTGATAAAATAAATATACTAGCAATCAAAATTAAAAATAAAGAAGGTGCAGCAGCGGCCTCTAACAAATCTTCTGAAGCATATATATATGCAGTTGTAGCGAATGTTTCAAAATTAAATGGTCTTAAAATTAATGTAATTGGCAGTTCTCTGATTATTTCTAATGATATTAAAATTCCAACAAATAAAATAGAATTTCTTAAGTATGGGATGTGCACATTTATAAATGTTTTAATTTTTGAGTACCCTAATAAATAAGCACTTTCATCTACAGAAATATTTATTTTTTCATATCCTGATTTTATTCCATTACATGCTAGCGAATAAAATCTTATAAAGTAAACGATTACCAGACCTAATATTGAGCCAAAAAATATTTTTTTAACAGACTGAAACCCGAAAGATTTTACAAAACTATTATCAATCCAGGAAATAAAAGTAATAAAAGCAATAGCCAAAATTACACCTGGTATTGCGTAACCTGAAATTGATAGTGTGTTTAAAATATTTAAAGGTCTGCTTTTTGAAATTCGCATCCCATAATTAGAAATAAATGAAAAAATTATAAGTGCCAAACTTGATAAAAAGACAAGATATAAAGTATTGTAAATTAGGCTTAGGATTTCTAAATCAAATAAATTATCTGAATAAATTATTGTCCAATATAACATTTGGCTAAACGGAAATACGAAGCTAAGAAAAAATATTATAAAACAGAACAAAAAAGCTAAAAAACTTTTTACACCAATTAATTTATATTTGTCTCTTTGTTTAAATCTACTTGAGGAATTAGAGTGATATTTTGCTTGTTTTCTCGATAAATTTTCTAAAATGAATAATGCAAAAATAAACAATAATAAGAAGAAAGATAATCTGTTAGCAAATGCTAGATCATCAAAAGTTATCCAAGAGTTATAAATACCAGTTGTTAGGGTATTTATTGAAAAGAAATCTACTGCACCAAATTCTGCCAATGTTTCCATAGCAACTAATGATAAACCAGCAACTATAGCTGGTCTAGCTGATGGTAAAATAACCTTAAAAAAGGAGCTTATTTTTGAAAATCCTAAATTTTTACTTAAATCTATAAGATTTTGAGATTGATACAGAAAAGAGGCTCTCGCTAAAATATAAACATAGGCAAATAATGAAAAAGATAACGATATTATTGCTCCAAACATTCCGTCAAATTTAGGTATATGTCTATTATAATCTCCTTCTCCAAATACATTTTTAAGGATTGTAAAAGCAGTCCCGTAGTTTTCAAAAAAAGCAAATATAGAGTAAGCGTAAATATACGGAGGTACAGCAAATGACAATATTAAAGCCCATTTAAAAAAATTACTCCCTGGAAAATTATAAAAAGAGACAAGATAAGCAGTGCCTGTTCCAAAGATAAATGTAAAAATTAAAACACCAAATAATAAAGTTGTAGAATTTAGTATATACTCAATTAGAAAAGTATCTTTTAAAATTTTATAATATTCACTTGTTTCTTCAAAAAAACTAAATGAAACAGTAGCAATCGGAATTAAAACTATTAAAGAAATTAATAAAGAAGTTAAATACCAAAGGTTAATTTTTGCCATATTATAATCCGCCTTATAATAAAATACCCGTGAAAAGGAGATCTAATCACGGGTATATATCAAAAATTTATCTAAAAATCAAAAACCTTTAGGATGTGCGGAACTTCCTTATCTTTAATATCAGATAAACTTCTTTTATTTATTCTTTCATTGATTTTTTTACACTCTGTAAGACACGGTGAGCATCCTACAGAAGAATTATTATAATCAATATCGGAGATAAATTCTTTTTTTTCTTTCATATGTTATTTCCAACCAGCGGCTGTCATTACTTCTAATGCATCAGCTTGCTTTGCTCCATAACTTGAAACTTTTGTTTTTAGATCTTGTTTAAAATCTAAACCTATGTTGTTAACTACTAAAGGATTTGGAGAAACACCATCAATCATCGGAAACTCAAAAGTGTTGTTTGTAAAATGCTCCTGAGACTCTGGTGTTAACAAAAACTCTACAAGTTTAATTGCGTTTGCTTTATTAGGCGCACCTTTTACTAATGCCGCACAACTTATATTCATATGAGTTCCTCTGTCATTTTGGTTAGGAAAAAAAGCTTTTACTTTTTTTGCTGCAGCTTGTTGTTCTGCACCTTTATTTCCTGACAACATAAGAGCTAAGTAATAAGTGTTAGCAACAGCAATGTCTGCTTCTCCAGCAGCAACTGCCATAATTTGTGCTCTATCGTTACCTGTTGGTGTTCTAGCCATGTTTGCAACAACACCTTTTGCCCATTCAGCTGTAGCTTTTTTACCATTGTTTTTTTACTAATGATGCTACAAGTGATTTATTGTAAATGTTGCTAGACTTTCTTATTACCAGTCTACCTCTCCATTTTGGATCTGCTAAACTTTCATAAGTTAAACCTGATAATTCTGCGCCTGAAACTCTATCTGGAGCGTAGTAAACAATTCTTGCTCTTTTAGCAATTCCTGTCCAATGATTAGTTCTAAAGTTTGACGGGACAGCAGCCTTGATAGCGGGTGAAGTTAATCCACCTTGAGTCATTCCTTTTGCTTTAAAAGCTCCGCATCTACCAGCATCAGCAGTTATGTATAAATCTGCTGAAGAGTCTGACCCCTCTTCGATCATTCTTTTTTCAAGCGCTCCAGCTTTTCCGTTTATTAAATTAACCTTTATTCCAGTTTTATTTGTAAACTTGCTGTAAAGTTCTGCATCTGCTTTATAATGTCTTGCATTAAAAATATTAATTTCAGCTGCTATCGTTAAACTAGAAATAAAAGTTAAAAATATTGTATATATAGTTATTTTTTTCATTTTATTTTTTATCTTTCTTCCGCACTATTGATAATGAGAATTAATCTCATTGAAAATGATAATTAATATCAATGATAATGATTATCAATCGCATATATTGACGCAGGGGTCAAGCGATATTTAAAATTCCCACTCTGAGATTTTGCTATATAGAAAGTTCCTAAAAGCCTGAACTCTGGCTACATTTTTCATCGATTGTGGGTATACGAAATGAGCTTCTGTAATTGGACCCTCAATGTTTGGAAGAACTTTAACAATATTAGGCTGATTTACAGTAATATAATCAGGTAAAGCGGCCAATCCTACCCCGCTCTGAACAGCTAATAAAAGACCATAAACACTATTAACTTTCATAACAGTTTTTCTTTTTTTATTGTCTTTAGTTCCTAATTTTAATGCCCAATCAGGGTTATAGACTGGCGATGGTGCGCCTCTTCCAAATGATATAAAAGAGTGTTTATTTAAATCATTAACATTTTTTGGGAATCCATGTTTTTCGAGGTACTTTGGAGAACCATAAATATGATAATTTATATCTATTAGCTTTTTTTGAATATAATTCAATTGTTTTGGTCTTCTCATAAAAATACCAATGTCAGCTTGTCTAGTGCTCAAATCTAGCTCTTTATCATCAAATATCAGCTCAATTTCGATATCTGGATTTAACTGCATGAATTCTTGAATTCGGGGAGTAAGCCAAGTTGTGCCAAAGCTTACCACAGTTGCTACTGTCAATTTACCACTTGGTTTATTTTTTTGGTCTCCAAGTGATGTTTCAACCTCTTTAAGCTTGCTAATAACTTCATGGGCAGTTTTAAATACGTATTCTCCGTTCTCAGTTAAAGTTAGACCTCTTGCGTGTCTCTCAAAGAGTTTAACTTTTAGATCATCTTCTAAGGCTTGAATTTGTCTACTTATAGCAGATTGACTAAGATTTAGGTTAACTGTCGCGCTAGTAAAGCTGCCAGCTTCAGCAACTGCATGAAAAATTTTTAATTTGTCCCAATCCATTACTTATTTACATTAACAATGTATCTGCCAGAAGTTTTGCCTTCTAGCATTTTGGGATATTCAACTAAAAGTTGCTCAAGACTTACTTCTTTTATGGATTTATCCAATAAACTAAAATCTACAAGTTTTGTAACTTCTTCCCATAAAAATTCTCTTCTCTTTATTGAAACACTAACAGAATCGATGCCCCAAAGCTTTACGCCTCTTATAATAAAAGGCATTACAGTAGTATTCAATTTTATACTTGAAGCATTTCCACAAGCAGCAACAATACCGTTAGGTTTAATATGAGTTAAAATATTTGATAAAATATTTCCACCAACCGTATCAACAGCACCGTCATATAATCCTTTATCCAATGGTCTTGCTTCTTTGTCTAAATCGCTTGATTTTATTATATTTTTAGCACCTAATGATTTTAGGTACTCTTCGTTAGGTTTGGTTGTTGCTGCTGTAACATTGCACCCCATCTTGCTAAGTATCATTACAGCAATACTTCCAACTCCACCTGAAGCACCAGTTACGATCACATCATTCACTTTTTCTCCAAGTAATAAAACTTCTCTTGTTTGTTTAGTTGTGAATGCGCATTGAATTGCTGTCATTCCTGCAGTTCCCAACATCATCGCTTGTCTAGATGTAATTCCTTTTGGTTTTTTTACTAAAAAATTTGAATTTACTTTTGCAAATTGCGAGTATCCACCAAAATAGATTTCACCTACCCTCCAACCAGTTTGAATTATTTCATCGCCTTCTTTAAACTTATCGCTTTTACTCTCTATAACAGTTCCAGAAAAATCTATGCCTGGTATATGTGGAAATTCTTTTACTAATCTTGCTCCGTTTTTTAAAATTAATGCGTCTTTAAAATTTAATGTGGAGTAATCAACTTTTACCAGAACATCACCATGTTTTAAAAATGATTTTTCTATACTTTTAATTTCTCTTGAAAATTTTTCGCCTTCTTGATTTACAATTAAAGCTTTAAAATTATCAGACATTTCTAAATTTTGCTTATTAGATTTTGCTACTAATAAACCTCAGATATCTATTTTGACAAGCAAGATCATCTTTAAACTTACCTAAATAATAATTAGTTATTGTTGTGGCTTGTTCTTTCCTAATTCCTCTAGTGGTCATACATTGATGAGTTGCGTTGATTGAAACTGCAACGCCTTTTGCTTCTAAGGCATCCATTAAAGTTGTTGCTATTTGTTTTGTAAGCCTTTCTTGTGTTTGCATTCTTCTAGCAAAAACTTCTACAACTCTTGCAAGCTTACTTAAACCCACAACTCTCTCATTTGGAATATAAGCAACATGCGCAATTCCTAATATTGGTGCCATGTGATGTTCGCAATGACTTTGTACTGATATGTTTTTTTGAATAACCATATCATTATAACCTTCTACATCACCAAAAGTTTTGCTTAAAATTTTGTTAGGATCCTCAGTGTAACCTTTGAAATACTCTCTGTATGCTTTTAAAACTCTTTTAGGAGTTTCAATCAACCCTTCTCTATTCGGGTCTTCTCCTATCCATTTCAATATTTTTACAAAAGCCTCTTTTGCTTCTTCATCTGATACTTCATTACTGATAACTGGCTTATTTTGGTCTTTAACTAATTTCATCGTAATAGTTATATATATAATTTAGTACTTTTAAAATATTTATTATAATAATTTATGTGCTAAATACTTCTTAAAAATGTTTAAAAAAAGAGAAAATGTCACAGATATAGAAGAGGGAGATTTGTTATCTCCTAAATTTGACAATGATGGGTTAATTCCTGTTATAACAACTTGTTCAAAAACAAAAGAAATTTTAATGCACGGATATATGAACGTCGAAGCTTTTAAAAAAACTATTGAGACTAAAGAGGCTCATTATTGGAGTAGATCAAGAAATCAGATCTGGCACAAGGGTAAAACAAGTGGTTTTGTTCAAAAAGTTACTGAAGTTAGAGTAGATGATGACCAAGACGCTGTATGGTTAACAGTTGATATTGGCTCAGGATCGAGTTGTCATGTGGGTTATCGATCTTGTTTTTATCGATCTGTCCCACTTGGTAAGATCGACAATGCAAGAGAAATAAAAATGAAATTTGAGGAGAAAGAAAAGAAGTTTGATCCTGAAGTTGTTTATAAGGGTCAACCAAATCCAACAAAAATATAATGTCAAAAAAAATAAATATTATAAGTCCTTTTGGACCAAAATTAGCAAAAATAAAACTTAGTAAAAAAATTGTGAAAGATATTAATCAAGAAGTTGAGAGAATTATATTGAATGAGAATAAATCAAAAAAGAAAGACTATTCTAAAAAATTAGTTGGAGAAGTATATCAAGAAATTGAGCTCTCGAAGAATTTCATAAATAAAAAACTTAAAAATTTTATTCAAGATAAAGTAAAAAATTATATAAAAAATACTATTAATAAAACAACAAACAAGATAACCATTAAAAATTTTTGGGTGGTTCGGCAATTTAAAAATGAATATAATCCTGTACATTATCATGATGGAAACATATCTGGTGTAGGATACCTAAAAATACCGAAATATTTAAATTATAGTAAAAAGAAAAAAAAGACTAATGGAACTATAGATTTCATAAATGGTTCTAGAATGTTTTTAAATAACAGTATCTACAATCATTTACCAAAAGTAGGTGATTTAATTTTATTTCCTAATTATCTTATGCATACAGCGTATCCGTTTGTGGTAGATGGTGAAAGAAGATCTTTTTCTTTTAATATTGAGTTAGATAAAAGAACTGCTGATATTTTTCATGACTAAAAAACAAAAAAATGTTCTCGGCGAAGATCTTGAATTATGTTCTGCGAATCCATTAACTGGTTGGTTTAGAGATGGATGTTGCAACACTGATGAAAATGATACGGGTATACACACGGTTTGTGCAAAAGTATCTGGTGAATTTCTAAATTGGTGCAAAGAGGCTGGTAATGATTTAATTACTCCTCACCCAGAATTTGGTTTTCCTGGGTTAAAAGATGGAGATAGCTGGTGTGTATGTGCAAGTTGGTACGCAAAAGCAATTGAAGCGAATAAAGGTTGTCCTATATTTTTAAAAAGAACACACTTAAATACTTTGAAAATAATACCAATTGAGACTTTAAAAAAATACGCAATAGACCTATCTTAAAACAACTCTACTTGATTAACGCTACCTGTGCATTTAATAGAGTTAATCTTTATTGGATGGATTATATTAATTACAATTTTGGTCTCATTAATAATTTTTATTTTTTCATCTCTGGTAATACCAGAAAAATTTAATATTTGACTAATAATAACCTCATTTAAATCATTCTCATTAATTAAGTTGTTTTTTTTTTGACTAAAAAAATTATATCCAATTTTATTCAAAAAAATTCTATTTCTAACAGTATTACAATCCTTTAAATTAGGTGTATATTTCACATCTTTTGTATATCTATGTCTACTCATATAAGCATTTAGCTTAATTAAAAACTTGTTCTCGTTATTATATTTAACTGATGAGTCTACATACTCATAAAAAATTATAGAATTAGCTAATCCTCCTTTGTTTACGAGTTTATTAAAGTTTTTATTTAAAAAAGTTTCATATTTTAATAAAGCAAAGTCAGCTGCTGTGACTTTTAGGTTTAAGAGGTTGCTCTCAGCTTTTAAGGTAAATGGTTTTGTTAAAAATATTATTATTAAAATATATTTAAATAATTTACATATTCCCATATTTCGGACCACCGCTTCCCTCGGGAGTAACCCATGTAATATTTTGGGATGGTTCTTTGATATCACATGTTTTGCAATGAATACAATTTTGTGCATTTATAACAAATTTAGGAACTTCATTTTCAATTTGAACTTCATAAACTCCTGCGGGACAATACCTTTGTGCAGGTTCATCGTATTTTTCTAAAGTATATTTAATTGGTAAATCTTTGTCTATTAATTTTAAATGAACTGGTTGATTATCTTCATGATTGGTGCCTGTTAAATACACCGAGCTAGTCTTATCAAAAGTTAAAATATTATCTGGCTTTGGGTAATCTATAACTGGCATTTCATTTGCAGGTTTTAAAGTTTCATGATCTGCGTGTTTGTGTTTTAATGTAAAAGGCAGCTTTCCCCTAAATAATATTTGATCAATACCGGTAAAAATAATTCCAAAGATCAAGCCCCAATTAAAACTTGGTTTAACATTTCTTGCAGCATATAATTCTTCATAAGCCCAACTTTTTTGAAATTTTTCTTCATATATAGATAAATCTTTTTTGTCATTTAAATGTTCAAAAATTGTTTCAGCAGCAATAAGTCCGCTCTTCATGGCTGTATGAGAACCCTTGATCTTAGGCATGTTTAAAGTACCTGCGTCACATCCTATTAATAATGCACCAGGCATATACATTTTAGGTAAGCTTTGAATTCCTCCCTCAATTAATGCTCTTGCCCCGTATGATATTCTTTTACCCCCAATAAGCATTTTTGAAATTGCGGGGTGTGTTTTAAATCTTTGGAATTCATCAAAGGGAGATAAATGAGGATTTTTATAATCTAGACCAATTACATATCCAAGATAGACTTCTTTATTTTCTGCATGATATATAAAACTTCCTCCATAAGTATTATTGTCTAGTGGCCATCCCGCAGTATGCATGACTAGACCCTCTTGGTGATTTTTTTCATCTAATTTCCATATTTCTTTAAAACCGATTCCATATTGTTGAGGATTTTTTCCATTACTTAAATCAAACTTTTTAATTAAATTTTTTCCTAAATGTCCTCTGCAGCCTTCAGCAAAAACTGTAACTTTTGCATGAAGTTCCATTCCAGGTTCATAACTATCTTTTTTTTCACCATTTTTATCTAAACCCATATCTTGAGTAACCACACCTTTTACTGAACCATCTTCGTCATATAAAACTTCTGAAGCTGGAAAACCTGGAAAAATTTCTACGCCTAATGTTTCAGCTTGTTCAGCCAACCATCTACACAAATTAGCAAGGCTTATAATATAATTTTTATGATTTTGTTGAACCTTTGGAAGTAACCATGTTGGCCAACTTAAAGATTTTTTTTTCCCTAAAAACAAAAATTTTTCCTTAGTAACTTTTGTATTTATAGGTGAGTTTAATTCTTTCCAATTAGGTAATAATTCATCTAAAGCTCTTGTTTCGAATACATTTCCAGATAAAATATGGGATCCTATCTCGGCACCTTTTTCTAAAACACAGACGTTTATCTCTGAATTAAGCTGCTTGAGTTTAATTGCTGTAGCTAAACCAGATGGTCCTCCACCTACAATCACAACATCGTATTCCATAACTTCTCTAGTCATGAATTACTTTTGAATACTGTTTAGTTTATTTAATTCGTCTAAAAATTGAGGAAGTGCTTCGAACAAGTCAGCTTCTAATCCATAATCTGCTACACTAAATATTGGAGCTTCTCCATCTTTATTGATTGCAACAATTATTTTGCTTTCTTTCATGCCCGCAAGATGTTGTATCGCACCAGATATTCCAACAGCTATGTACAAATCGGGAACAACTACTTTACCTGTTTGACCAACTTGGTGATCGTTTGTAATATAACCTGCATCAACAGCAGCTCTTGAGGCTCCTATTGCAGCATTAAGTTTATCTGCAATATCAGAAATTAACTTGAAATTGTCTGAATTTTGCATTCCTCTTCCTCCTGAAATAACAACTCTAGCAGTACCTAATTCTGGTCTATCTGATTTAATTTCCTCTCTTTTAACAAACTTTGAACTTTCAAATTTATCGCCTGGTTCCGACTTTACTATTTCTGCTGAACCACCAGTTGAAGGTGCTGGATCAAAAGATGTTGGTCTTATGGTTATACATTTTTTTTTATCAGTGCTTTTTACTGTAGCAAATGCGTTCCCAGCATAAATTGGTCTTAAGAAAGTATCTTCTGAAATCACATTTATAATGTCACTAATTTGAGATGTGTCCATTAAGGCAGCAACTCTTGGCATTAAATTTTTCCCAAATGTATTCGCTGAAGAAACAATTTGTGAATAATTGTCAGCATGTTTTAATATTGTAGATGTATAATTTTCAGCAGTAAAATTTTCAAAAATTTCATTATCAACATGTATTACTTTTTTAACTAATGGAATTTCACTCGCAGCCTTTGCAACACTTTCTGATTTATTTCCAAGGATTAAAACGTGTAAATCCTCATTAATTTTTGATGCAGCTGTTACTGCGTTAAAAGTAAATGGTTTTAAATCTTTATTGTTATGCTCTGCTATTAATAA
>CACLEU010000008.1 GCA_902606075.1 uncultured Pelagibacteraceae bacterium | reverse complement strand
AAAATATGAAATTATTAAATCACCTATTTGACTTATGAAGGAAATTGTCAGTATTATAAAAATTATTTGTAAAGAATATTTTATGAAAAATTCATTATTTAAAAAATTAATATAGAGTGTACCTGCTAATAATGAGGCAAAAAAACTTCCAATTACACCGGCATAAGTTTTGTTTGGACTAATTTTAGTTAATTTTGGTCCTTTTAGAATTTTTCCAAAAACATAGCCTCCGATATCGGTAAATATACAAATCAATAAAATAAAAATAAAAAAATTTTTTCCAAGATTTTCTCTCAATAAAAAAGCTGAAAAAAAAGAAATTAATAAAACAATTACACCGATAAATTTGATTAAATTATCCTTTTTTATTAAATTTAGCCATTCGAAGGTAGCTGCTATAAAAAATAAAGTTAATAAAAATATAAAATAAATTGATCCTTTTATAATTAAAAAGAAAGCAATTGGTATTATGATTGCTGATGTTAAAAATCTTTTTGCTAATTCTGACTTCATTATATTTTTCCAAAATTACGTTTAGTGTTTTTAAATTTTTTCAAAATTTTATTGTAATCTTTTTCATTAAAATCAGGCCATAATTTATTTTCAAAAAATATTTCTGAATAAGCCAGTTGCCAAAGCAAAAAATTACTTAATCTTTTTCTGTTGCCTGTCCTTATTAATATATCAGGATCAGGTATATTTTTTGTATACAAATTTTTTGATATGTTTTTGGCATTTACAGTTAAATTTTTATTCTTAAGTTTATTAAGAGCATTAATAATTTCACTTTTCGAGCCATAATTTAAAGCAAGATTAATTTGCAATCTTTTATTTTTTGAAGTTAATTTCTCAGAATATTTAAGTAGATCATTTAGTTTTTTGCTAAATTTTTTTTTTCCAATAACAAAAAGTCTAATTTTTTCCTTATTAAGTTCGTCAATCTTATTGGTTAAAAAATTGTGTAACAAAGAAAATAAATAATTTATTTCATTTTTCGGTCTTTTCCAGTTTTCGGTAGAGAAAGCATACAATGTTAAATATTTTATTTTATTTTTTATACTTTCCTTAATAATTTTTTCTACTGTTTTAAGACCTTGTTTGTGTCCAAAATTTCTTGATTTTTTTTTACTAGTCCCCCAACGACCATTACCATCCATGATAATGGCAACATGTTTAATCGGGTTCATATTGTCATTATTTCTTTTTCTTTAGAAGAAACTTTTTCGTCAATTAATTTAATATGTTGGTCTGTTAATACTTGTACTTCTTTTTCATTTTTTTTTTCATCATCTTCTGAAATTTCTTTTTTTTTCATTAAATTTTTTAAATTATCATTTGCTTCTCTTCTCACATTCCTAATTGAAACTTTACATTTTTCTCCCATGGTCTTTACTATTTTTTTCATCTCATTTCTTCTTTCTTCACTAAGATCAGGAATTGGTAATCTAATTAATTGTCCATCTATTTGGGGATTTAAACCTAGTTCAGATTTTTTTATTGATGAGTCAATTAAATTTACATTATTTAAATCCCATACTTGTATACTAATCATTCTTGGTTCTGGTGTGGTTATAGTCCCTAATTGATTAATGGGCAATTTTTGACCATAAACATCTACTTTGACTAGATCTAACATGTTTGCATTGGCTCTTCCTGTTCTTAAAGAGCTAAGTTCTTTATTAAAAACTTCAATAGTTTTATCCATTTTTTGTTTATAACTGTTCATAACAAACATTTATTCTCCAATTTTAATTCTAGAGAACTCAGTAATCTCAAGGTTATTAATTTTTAACTCTTTTAATATATCTTTTACCTTTTTTTTTGGTTCCATAACCCATTGCTGATTTAGTAAAGAATTTTCTTCTTTAAACTTTTGAACCTTACCAAAGCTAATTTTTTTTAAAATTTCATCTGGTTTACCAGAATTTTTAAGTTCTTCCGAAATTAACTCTTCTTCTTTTTTTATTATTTCTTTATCTATTCCATTAATGTCCATTGCTAAAGGATTTGATGCTGCAATATGCATACTTAGTTGCTTACCAAAATTTTTCAACTCTCCAGTTTCGTCATTTGTATTTAGAGAGACTAAGACACCTAATTTAGAGACGTTATCTTTAATGACGGTATGGTGGTATTTGAAAACTTTACAATCTGTATTTTTTAAAGTTTTAGCTCTTCCAATAGTAATTTTTTCTCCAATTTTTGATATCAGAACCAATAAATTTTCATCGACTGTTTTGCCATTTTCCATTTTAGAACTTAACAATTGTTCTCTATCTGAGATAACATTATTATTTATTTTACTTAAATCTTTTGCAAAATTTATGAAGTCGTCATTTTTAGCTACAAAATCTGTCTCACAGTTTATTTCTATTATAGATGAACTTTGACTATCCTCAGAAATTACAATAACTCCTTCATTTGCTAGTCTCGACATTTTTTTAGATGCTTTGGAAATACCTTTAATTCTTAAAATCTCAATTGATTTGTCTATGTCACCTCCGGACTCCTCTAGAGCAGAGCTACAATCCTTAAAGCCAGCACCACTTAAATTTCTCAATTTTTTAATTTTTTCGATATCAGCCATTTTTAGAAAATTAATTTATTTTATTTTTTGATGATAAGGTCTCCTGGTCTTTTGGCTTAATATCATTTTTTTTTTCTTCTAATTTAGGGGCTTCTTTTTTTGCGTTATCTATTGTTTCTTTTATTAGGCTGCAATACAAATCTATTGATCTTCTAGCGTCATCATTTCCTGGTATTGGAAAATCTATGCCTTCTGGATTTGAGTTTGTGTCTAATATAGCTATTATTGGTATATTTAATTTAATTGACTCCTTTATTGCTAAAGATTCATAATTAGTATCAATTATAAAAACTAAATCAGGAATTTTTTTCATCTCGGATATTCCACCCAAAGATCTTTGGAGTTTGTCCCTCTGAATTCCCATTTTAAGAAGTTCTTTTTTTGTAAACCCTCTGTTTTCAGAATTAAGATCTATTTCAATTTTATGCAGTTTTTTAATAGAATTAGAAATTGTACCCCAGTTAGTTAACATTCCACCGAGCCATCTATAATTTACAAAATATTGACCAGTTGATTTTGCTAATTCAGCTATTGATTCAGACGCCTGTTTTTTTGTTGAAATGAGTAAAATTTTACCATTATTAGAGACAGTTTCATATATTTTTTCAAGAGCCTTATTTGTCAACTCTAAAGTTTGAGTAAGATCTATAATATGGACTGAGTCCCTTTTTCCAAATATATATTTTTTCATTTTTGGATTCCATCTCAATGTTTTGTGACCTAGATGGACACCAGCCTCTAAAAGTTGTTGTATTGATAAATTTGGTATCTTCATAATTATTTCCGGTTGTACCGCCACAGTTATTTCCACTTAAGGACCGGAGGTATTAAACCACTAACTGTGTGAGTTTTTTAATTGAGTATTTAGTAAGTTTGTAACTTAAACGCAAGTAATTTATTAAATGATTGAAGCCAAAATACCTTGATTTTTAATAGTATTTAAAACATTTTTATCTACAAAACGTTTATTTTTCAGCTTAAAGGTATATTTTTTTTTATTTTCTTGGAACTCAAATATAATATCTACATCTCCTTGGGGATTTAACATTTTGGACAATAAATCAAAATCTTTTAAATTAGTAATATGAATTTTTAAATTTTTAATTGGTTTGTTCAATATATCATCTATAGGTATAATTTTTTTTACGTTTATTCTTATTCTTTGCTCAATCTCATTCGAATTTTTTATTAGAGTGATTATTACAGACTTGCCTTCTTTTATATTTTCTCTATTTAATTCAAAAACATCAGAAAAAACAAATAATTCAAATACACTTGCTAAATCAGAAAATTTAATAATTGCATATGATGTTCCTTTTTGTGTTTTCTTTTCTTGAATTTTTAAAATTGTTGCCGCAACCATACTTTCTGACTGATTTTTTTTATTAATAAAGTCAGTATATTTTGTTATATTATACTCATTGAAAATATCTTTGTACTGATTTAAAGGATGATCTGAAATATAAAAACCTACAGTCTCAAACTCCTTCATCATTTTTTCTTGAAAATTCCATTCAGTTTTTTGGTTTAAGATTTTTTCATTATTATCGCCTTCTTCTGTTGAAAATAAATCAATTTGGTTTTGCGATTTATTTTCATATATACTTTTAGATTTAAGGATTATATTTGGAATTGAGTCGTAAAAAGACCTTCTATTTTCAATTATGCTATCGAAAGCTCCTGCTTTAGTGAGTCCCTCTAATTGTAGTTTGTTTATATCCTTTGGGCTAACCCTATTTAGAAAATCTAAAACACTTTTAAATTTGCCATTTTTATTTCGCTCGTTAACAATATTTTTTACACTATCTAATCCTACATTTTTAATAGCTCCTAATGCATAATAAAAATTATTATTATCAGAGTAAAAATCACCATAACATTTATTGATATCAGGCCGAATGATATTAATCTTTAATCTCTTAATTTCTTCGCAGAATTCTCCAAGTTTTTTTTGATTCGACAACTCCATAGACATAGATGCAGCAAAAAATTCTTCTGAAAAATAAGTTTTAAGGTAAGCAGTTTGATAGGCAATAATTGCATATGCTGCGGCGTGGCTTTTATTAAAACCATATTCTGCAAAAGGTTCGATTTTTAAAAAAATTCCCGCCGCAATATCTTTGCTTATTCCATTTTTATATGCCCCTTCTACAAATCTAGTTTTTTGTCTTTCTAATTCAGCTCTCTTTTTTTTGCCCATAGCTCGCCTTAACAAATCTGCTTCACCAGCTGAAAAACCAGACAAAATTTGAGCAATTTGCATAACTTGTTCTTGATAGATTATTACTCCATGAGTGGGTCTCAAGATTTTCTCTAATTTTGGGTGCAAATAGTCAGGTTCTCTTTTCCCATTCTTGCAGTCATTGTAGATTGATATATTGCTCATCGGACCAGGTCTATATAATGCAACTAATGCTATGATATCTTCAAGGCGGTTGGGTTTCATTTGTATTAATGCTTCCCTCATTCCTGAGCTCTCTAATTGAAATAAACCAATTGTATTACCTGTTGATAATAAATCGTATACTTTTTGATCATCGTATTTTATTTTTTTTATATCAAATTTTTTCAATTTAGCGTTGACCAATTTTTGCGTTTTACTAATAACCGTCAATGTTTTTAACCCCAAAAAATCAAATTTAATTAGGCCAGCGTTTTCAGCAGAGTACATATCAAACTGAGTAGACGGTAATAACAAATTTGAAGATGGATCTTTGTATAACGGGACTGTTTCAGAAAGTTTTTTGTCTGCGATCACTACGCCAGCAGCATGTGTTGCAAAATTTCTATTTAATCCCTCTAGTTTTAAGGATAAGTCAATTAATCTTTCGACTCTTTTGTCTTCTTTAATTAATCTTTGAAGTCTAGGCTCTGAATTAATACATTGATTTAGACTCATTGGTCTTGAAGGATCAAAAGGTATCATTTTGCAAATACTATCAACGAAACCGTATGCTAAACCCATAACTCGTCCTACATCTCGTATGACCATACGTGCTTTTAGTTTTCCGAATGTTACAATATGGGCCACTGAGCCTGGATATTTATTATTTAAATATTCGAAAACTAAATCTCGTTTTTCCTCGCAAAAATCTATATCAAAATCAGGCATAGATATTCTGTCAGGATTAAGAAATCTCTCAAAAATTAAATCAAATTTTAGTGGATCTACATCTGTAATAGATAGACACCAAGCAACAAGTGATCCCGCCCCAGATCCTCTGCCAGGGCCAACTGGTATATTATTTTTTTTAGCCCATTTTATATAATCAGAGACAATCAAAAAATAACTCGCATAATTCATTTCACATATAATATTTATTTCATGATTTAGTCTTTTTTTATATTCATTTATTTTTAAGTAATTTTTTTTATCTTTTCCAAAATCCAGCCTTAGTTTTAATCCCTCTTCTGCCTCTTTTTTAATTAAATCATCTGCTGTAAAGGTTTCTTTAGAGCCAATATTTGGCAGTAATGGACTAGAAGTTATTGGTCTATAACTACACCTCAAAGGTAAATTAAAATTATTTTCAAGAGCTTCAGGCAAATCTGAAAACAATTCTTTCATTTCATCATCGCTTTTTAAATAATGATTATTTGATAATTTAGGTCTATTTTTATCATTAATATAGACTTTTGACCCTATACACATCAAAGCATCATGCGCTTCACATAAATACTTTTCTAAATAATATACCTCATGTGAGGCTATAATTGGTATACTTAGTTCTTTTGAAATTTTTAGATTAAAGATTTCCAAATTTTTTTCGTTTGTGTCATCGTGACGTTGAATTTCGATATAAAAATTGTCTCCTAATAAATCTTTTAAAAAAATATAAATTTCTTTTACTTCATCTAATCTATCTTTTTTATATAAATCACCTGCTAAACTATTCAAGCTACCAAGAGTTATTATTAGACCCTCCTTGTAATTAACTAAGTCTTTTAATTCACAATATGGTTCAGTGAAATCTTTATGATTCAAATATGAATTAGATGATAATTTTACTAAATTTTTATATCCTAAATCATTTTTTGCTATAACAGGAATTAATCCGATCGATTCTTTATGTTTAAATTTAATTTGAGATCCAATAATTGGATGAGTTTTAGATTTAGATACAGTCTCAGAAAACTGTAAAACACCGCACAAATTACTTGTATCAGAAATACCTATGGAATTTAACTTTTTATTTTTGCAAAATTTTTCTAAATCCTCAATTTTTATAGCACCCTCACAGATAGAATACTGCGTATGTAATTTGTAATGGCTAAAAGAATTTTTAGTTTCTTGCATTGATGATTGATACTTTACCATCAATTAAACTCAATTTACAGTCGGACATATCGGCAAAATATCTATTGTGAGTTGCAAATATTATTATTCTATTTTTATTTCTTAAGCTAAATAATATTTTGAATATTTCTCTAGCATTTTTAATATCCAAATTTCCTGTTGGTTCATCAGCCAAAATTATATCAGGTGAATTTATTAATGCTCTGGATATTGCAACTCTTTGAGATTCGCCACCTGACAACTCATTAGGGAAATGGTTTAGTCTTTTATCTAACCCAACTTTTTTCAATAAATTTTTAGCATCTAAAACAGCTTTTTTTTTATTGTTATCTAAAGATAATCTTGCCATATAAACATTTTCTAAGGTGGTAAAATCAGATAGTAAATTCTTATCTTGATAAATAATACCAATCTTTTTTGACCTGATCATATCTCTTTGATCATTGTCATTGTCATTAATTTTTATATTATCTAATTTTATAAAGCCACCAGATGGCTTATCTATTAAAGATATTAGGTTAAGCAACGTAGATTTTCCTGAACCAGAGGGACCAATTAGTGAATATATTTTTCCAGCCTTAAATATAAAATTAATATTTCTAAAAACTTCAATTTTTTTTGAAGATGAATAATTTTTTGATATATTTTTTAATTCGATCGAGTTATTCATATTTTAGCGATTTAATAGTATCTAAATTAGATGCCTTAATTGCTGGAAATAAAGATACTAAACAAGTTGAAATAATTGAACAAACTGAAATTAAAAGAATTGATTTAAAGTCTAGCTCATAAGGCATGGTACTTAAAAAATAAATTTCTTCTGGAAATAAAGTTATATTAAATAAATAGCTTATAAATTGTCTAATATTTTCTATATAAACTGAAAAAATAATTCCTAATATAACTCCAAAAATTGTAGCGCTACATCCAATTATAAATCCAACCAAAAAAAAAATTTTTCTAATAGAGTGATTTTTAACTCCAATAGACTTTAAAATTGCAATTTCTCGAGTCTTATTTTTAACTAAAATTGTTAATCCAGAAATTATATTAAATGCAGCAACAATAATTATTAATGATAAAATAATAAACATCACGTTTCTCTCAACTTTTAACGCTGAAAAAAGGGGTTTATTTAAATCTGACCAAGTATAGATTAATTCATTAGGAAATGATTTGGCTAAATTTTTTTTTATTTTTTGGATATCCGTTGGGTCTTTAAAATAAATTTCTAAAAATCTGCTATTTGGTTTCAAATTTAATTGGTTCTCTAAATCTTCAATATTAACGAAGGTTATATTTTTATCAAAATCATTAAAGCCACTATTATAAAACGAGGTGATCTGAAAAGTTTTTTGTTTTGGTAATGATCCAATAAGAGTATCTTCAAATGAAGAAAATATTAAACTTAATTTATCACCAATATCTAAATCTAAGTCATATCCCATTTCTCGACTAATTGAAATTCCGTTTTTGTTTAAAATTTTAGTACCAGAGAAATTTTGATTTTTCACTATATTAAGGTTTTTGAATTCTTCTTTTTTATATCCTCTTAATAAGACACCTTTGGAAATTTTTTCCGTAATTATAATACCCTCACCACTGTTACTGACCATAACACTGTCTATTTGACTTCTTAAATTAGACCCATTTATTTTGTTTAAGTTAAATTTACCATCATAACTTTGAATCGTTGCGTGAGAATTAAATCCATTAATTTTTTTTATAAGATCAGATCTGAAACCATTCATTACTGACATCACAATAATTAAAACCGATACACCCAGGCTGATACCAATAAATGAAAATATTGTTATAATATTTAAAAAACCATCTTTTTTTCTGGTTTTTAAATATCTAAATGTTATTTCTTTTTCTAATTTTGAAATCAATTTTTTTTTTTTGAAGTTATTATCTTTATAATTTCATCTATTTTTAATTTAGTTGACTCTTCACCAACTTTTTTAAATTCGAGCATTTCATCATCTGATTTTTTTCCCAAAAGTATTTGATAAGGAACACCAATAAGATTAAACTTTTTCATTTTTGACGAAAAGTTTTCATCTGTATCATCAATTATTGTATCAATATTTTTGTCTTTAAGTTTATTATATAAATTGATAGATTTTTCTAAGTTCGTCTTATCATTTTTAGAAGTTAAGGGCAAAATCGCACATTCATATGGTGCTATATTAATTGGCCAGTTCATATTTTCATTTTTCTCATCAAATTTAGCCTCTATTATGGCACCAACTAATCTTGATACACCAACACCATAAGATCCCATTTTTACAAAAACTTTTTTACCATCGTGATCTACAGATGCATTCATTGGTTTAGAATATTTATCGCCAAAATAAAATATATGGCCAACTTCTATACCTTTTGTTTCTAATTGATTTTCTTTTTTAACCAACTTATCAAATTCGACTTTATTAAATTTCTCATCTGTAACAGCGTAATAATTTTCAAAATTTTTTCGTAAATTTTTTAATGATGTTTTTTCTAAAGTACAATCTGTATGATCAACTTCAAATATATCTTTATCAGTATAAATTTTACTTTCCCCTGTCTCTGCTAAAATAATAAATTCATGAGATAAATTACCGCCTATAGGACCTGTGTCAGCCGCCATAGGAATTGCTTTTAGCTCAAGCCTTTTAAAAGTTTTAAGATATGATAAAAAAAATTTATTATAAGAATGTTCACCTAAATCGTCATTAAGATCAAAAGAATATGCATCTTTCATGTAAAATTCTCTACAACGCATTATTCCGAACCTTGGCCGCATTTCATCTCTGAACTTCCATTGAATATGATATAAAAGTTGTGGCAAAGATTTATACGACTTTATACTGTTTCTAAATATATCAGTTATTAATTCTTCGTTAGTTGGCCCATATAACATTTCTCTTTTTTGTCTATCTGTGATTCTCAACATTTCTTCACCGTAATCTTCATATCTCCCACTTTCTTTCCAAATTTCACTTGACTGTATTGTTGGCATTAATATTTCTTGTGCAAAGATTTTGTTTTGTTCTTCTCTTACAATATTTTCAATTTTCTTCATTATTTTAAAACCTAGAGGTAACCAAGAATATATACCTGCAGAAGATTGTTTTATCATTCCTGTTCTTAACATTAATTTATGTGATTTTATTTTTGCCTCTGAGGGATAATTTTTTAAAATAGGAATTAATAAAGTAGAAAAAAACATTACGAAATAAACCTTCTTAAATTAAGGTAATCATACTTCACTAACATAAATATACCTATAAAAATAATTAAAGTAATTACTGTCGTATAAATTATTTTTTTGATTATTTTGGGATTTTCAGGTGATCCTTTATCTACACCCTCAACCATATCCTTATGTTTTCTATCAACATCTATTGGTAATAATGAAAAAAAAATGATCCACCAGATTAATACAAATATTATTAGTGAGCCTGTAATACTCATATTAGATATTTACTAAATTTATATTTGTAAAGGGTCTTTTGCCTACTTGTTCTTTTGTATACTTTCTGCAAATTGTTTTTATTGCATGAATTGCATTTTCTTCTTGTTTTATATTATTCAATGCGAATGATCTTGCTGTTTTATTTATCTCTTTTTCTAGTCCAAATTTAAATTCCTCTAAATTTTCTATTGGCAATCCCTTAGCTGATATAACTGGAGAGTCATATATATTTCCCCTATTATTAACTAAAATAGTCACTTCAAGACTACCATTAATAGATAAATTCTTTCTCTCTTTTATTGATTTGGAGTCTTCAAAAACACTGATGTTTCCATCTACGTAAAGTTTACCTGATGGTGCTTTGTCGTATAATTCTGGTTTTTCACATGGCGCAATTTTGATTAGATCTCCATTTTTAACTTTTATTGGATATGGAACTTTCATTTCTTTCGCAAAGGAAAGATGTTCAAGAATATGTCTATGTTCACCATGAACTGGGATAACAGATTTTGGTTTAATCCAATTATACATATCTTTAAGATCCTCTCTGTTCGGATGACCTGATACATGAACAAATTCATTTTCCTCATTAATAACTTCTACACCCTCTAAAACTAACTTATTATGCAATTTTGAGAGTTTTTTTTCATTACCCGGTATTATTTTTGAAGAAAATATTACAGTATCGTCTTTCTCAATAAATACATCTGGATGATTATAATTAGATATTCTATTCATAGCTCCCATTGGTTCACCTTGGCTACCAGTACATAGATATATTATTTTATCTCTTGATATTTTTTTGGAATCTCTTGGGTCAATTGGATCAATCACGTCTTTTAAATACCCACATTGTCTTGCTGCCTTAAAAATTCGGTGCATTGATCTTCCAACTAGTGAGATTTGTCTGCCAGTTTTTTCTGCACAAAAAAATATTGTTTCCATTCTTGCTACATTAGATGCAAAAGAAGTTATAATAACTCTTTTTTTTAATCTCTCAATTATTTTTAATAAACTTTTTCTCACAGTCAACTCAGAGCCTGATCTACCAACGCTAAACACATTGGTGGAATCGCAAATCATTGTTAAAACACCTTCTTTACCAATCGATTTAAGTTTATTGGAGTCTATTGGGTTTCCAATTAGAGGATCCGGGTCACATTTCCAGTCACCAGTATGCAAAATATTTCCTAAAGGTGTTTTTATTCTCAAACCATTGGGTTCGAGGATTGAGTGTGTTAGAGTTATGAAATCAATTTCAAAATTCTCCAGTTTAATTTTACCATTAAGTTCAACAATTTTTAAATATGATGTAATATCGATATTTTTTTCCCTAAATTTTTCTACCACAAGGGCAGCTGTAAAAGGAGTTGCAAAAATCTTACAATTCAACTTCGGCCATATTTGCGTAATGGCACCTATGTGATCTTCATGGGCATGAGTAAGAACTATAGCAAGTAAAGAGTCTTTTTTATCAATAATAAATCCAGGATCTGGATATATTAAGTCTATACCTGGAATACTTTCGTCAGCAAAAGTAACGCCAATGTCGACTATAATCCATTTGTGTTCACCAGGTTTGCCGAAACCAAATAAGTTCATATTCATACCTATTTCACCGGATCCTCCCAAAGGACAAAAAATTAGTTCATCTTTCATAATTTAAAATATTTTGAAACTTTAATTAAACCATTAATAGTTAGATTTTTATCTATAGTTACTTTATCTTTTATATCTTTATTAAATAAGTGCGCAAGACCACCTGTAAAAATTATTTTATATTTTTTTTTAGTTTTTTTTTTTATTTTTAAAATAATACCATTAATTAAACCAGTATAACCCCAGAAAAAACCCGATAGAACGGCTTGCTTTGTATTTTTACCAATTATTGTCTTGGATTTATTTAATTTAATATTAGGTATTAATCTTGCTTTTTTTATTAAATTTTCCAATGACAAATTTACACCAGGAGCGATTACTCCACCTAAATAATTATTAGCTGTAATTACATCAAAAGTGGTAGCGGTACCAAAATCTATAACTATAAAATTTTTTTTCATATTTAGTATACCTATAGCGTTAGCTAGACGATCAGATCCAATTTCTCTTTTATTGACTTTAATATTTATTAATTTTGATAAATTAATCTTTTTTAATTCAATGCAATTAACCTTATACAAATTATAGAAAATTTTTTTAATTTGGTTATATGTTTTTGGTACTACACTACTAAAAATCGCATTTTTAAAATAAATTTTTTTTTGTAGGGAGTTGAATCTCCTTTTTAGTGTTTGTTTATTTATAGAACTTGTTTTAAATAAATATTTTCTTTTTAAGCCTTTATAAAAAAAGCATATCTTTACATCTGTATTTCCTATATCTCCAACAATAATCATTTTATTTTTAATTCAAAAGCTTTCGTAATTTGATTGAATATTTCAATTTTGCTAATTTTTTTTTTTGTATTTTCGTTCAAAAAAGTTGTCGGATAATCCCTTAATTTTGGAGAATTGGATATATTTATTCCAATACCAATAACTATAAATTTCAAATTGTCATAAAATAAAATTTCATTTAATATTCCACAAATTTTTTTTTTATTGATCATAATATCATTAGGATTTTTTATTTTAATATTTGATCTAATATATCTTGATAATATTTTTTTTATTGTTCTTAAATTACTTTTAATTAAACTTGAGATTTTGATTTTTTTATTAATAATATAAAATATACTTAAAAATAAATTTCCTTTACTTGAAACCCATTTTTTTCCATATTGACCCTTGCCATTAGTTTGCACATCAGAAACTATAATGCCTTTTCTATGTCCTTGTTTGATTTTTGTTATAGCAACTTTGTTTGTACTTGATACTTTTTTATATTTAAATTTCTTTAAAATCATTGAAAGACCAAAATATTTACTACATATTTATTAATAAAATTCGGATTTAAGAAATACATTAAAATAACTGATGTTGAAAAAATTAACGTAAATTTTAGACCTATATTAATAGAAGTATCAAATTTTTCTTGCTCTGGGTCAAAATAAATTATTTTTATAATTCTTAAATAATAAAAGGCTGCAATTACTGTGGCTAATAATCCTACTATGGCTAAAAAATACATTTCTTTCTCTATGACTGACATAAAAACATAAAATTTCGCAAAGAAACCTGCAAGAGGTGGGATGCCCGCAAGTGAGAATAATATAATCAAAAAACTTAATGCTAATATTGGATGTTTTTTTGAAAGACCTGATAAATCTTCTATGTTTTCAAAAAACTTATCATTTCTTTTTAACATAAATAAACAACTAAAAAATGCAAGATTCATAATTAAGTAAATAATTAAATAAATTATTGAGCTTTGGACACCCTGGTTAGTTCCTGTTGTTAATCCTGCCAATGCGTAACCCATATGACTAATTGAACTATAGGCTATTAATCTTTTAAGATTTTTTTGTCCAATTGCAGCAACAGCTCCTAATATCATTGATGCTACTGACATAAATATAATTATAAATTGCCAATCATCAAAAAGATTTAAAAATGGACCATACAAAAATTTTATAAAAACTGTCAGAGCTGCGATTTTAGGTAAAATTGCAAACAATAAAGTCACCGATGTAGGTGAGCCTTGATATACATCGGGGGCCCACATATGAAAAGGTACAGCAGAAATTTTAAATGCTAATCCAACTATTACAAAAACCATACCAAAAATAACTCCATACTCAAAATTAAAATTCTGAGATATTTCCTCAAAATTAGTTGAATTTGAAAAGCCATAAATTAACGAACAACCATACAATAGTAAGCCTGATGATAAAGCGCTCAAAACAAAATATTTTAATCCTGACTCCGAGGACAAAAGATTATCTCTATTAAATGAAGCTAATACGTAAAGAGCTAGAGATTGTAGCTCTAAACCTATATAAAAAACAATTAAATCATTTGAACTTATCATTACTAGCATTCCTAGTAATGAACACAAAATTAAAATAGGATACTCAATTTTGAGTATATTATTAATCTTTACATAATTATAAGAACTAAACATTACAAAAAAAGCTGAAATTAAAATTATTGATTTAATAAATAATGACAGATCATCAACTACATAACTATTATTAAATAAAAAAATTTTTTCATTTATATTAATATTTAAATTTATTGCGAGAGATATAAGTACAATCAAGCAAGACAAAAAGAAAATGATTTTAGAACTATTACTTTTAAATACGCCAAAAACCAATAGAAACATCACACTTAACGAAATAAACAACTCTGGAAGTATAAAATATAAATTATTCACTTGATGTTATCTGCTAAGTTTAAATCAACTGATAAATTAAAAATATTTATAAAATTATCTATTGATACTGCATAAGTTTTAATTAAAGGTTCTGGGTAAAATCCAAAGAATATTACTAAAGTTGCTAATGAAGACAAAATTAAAGTTTCATTTTTGTTTAGATCTACCATCTTCTTGACATCAATTGTTTTTAATAAATTTCCAAACATTACCCTTTTATATAACCATAGCATGTATGCTGCGCCTAAAATTACTCCTACACTAGCGATGGTTGCTGTTATAATACTTTTCTTAAAAGTGCCCATCAAAACCAGGAACTCCCCAATAAAACCGCTAGTTCCAGGCAATCCTAAAGCTCCCAGTGTAAATATCATTAACATTATAGCGTATTTAGGCATTACATTCACAAGTCCAGAAAAATCTTTAATCTGCCTAGTTTTTAATCTATCGTAAATAACTCCAACAGATAAGAATAATGCAGCTGAAATTAAACCATGGCTTATCATTTGAAAAATACTTCCTTCAATTCCCTGTTGAGTAAATGTAAAAATACCAAGGGTGACAAAGCCCATGTGAGCAACTGATGAATAAGCAATAAGTTTTTTCATATCCTCTTGCATTAAAGCAACTAATGAAGTGTAAATTATCGCGATTAGACTTAATGTGTAAACTAGAGGGACAAAATATATTGAGGCAATCGGAAATAAACCAACTGAAAATCTAATAAATCCGTAGCCTGCCATTTTTAAAAGAACGGCGGCAAGCAAAACCGAACCTGCGGTAGGTGCCTCCACATGCGCATCAGGTAACCATGTATGTACAGGCCACATTGGGGTTTTGACCGCAAATGATGAAAAAAATGCTAGCCATAATAACTTTTGATAATTTTCTTGAATTCCTAACTCGTAAAGTTTTTCAACGTCTGTAGTTCCTGATATCCAGTAAATTGTAATTATAGCAACTAACATTAAAACAGATCCAACTAAAGTAAAAAGAAAAAATTTAAAAGCAGAATAAACTCTTCTATTACCACCCCAAATACCAATAATTAAAAACATAGGAATCAACCCACCCTCAAAAAAAAGATAGAAAATAACTAAGTCTAATGAACAAAATACTCCGATCATCAAAGTTTCCATGATTAAAATTGCAATTAAAAACTCTTTTAATCTATATGTGGTTGTTGAATTTACTGAAATTATGCAAAGTGGGGTTACAAAAGTTGTGAGAATTATAAATAAAATAGAAATACCGTCAATCCCAACTTTATAATTAATAAATCCTTCAATCCATATTCTATTTTCAACAAACTGAAATGCTGATATTGAAGGATCAAATATTTTCCAAAGATATAAAGATAAAAAAAAGTTTGCAAATGTTATGAACAATGAAACATATTTGATACCAGTATTTCTTTCTGTAGATTTAATAAATACTAAAAATAAAGCTCCTATAAATGGTAAAATTATCAAAGATGAAAGAATTGGAAACATTTTATTTAATAATTAAAAATGTTAATAAAAGAGAAAAACCTAAAAGCATTATAAAAGCATACTGGTAAATAAATCCACTTTGGAATTTAACTGCATATAAAGAACATTTTTTTACAATATTTGATATGCCGTCTGGACCAAATCTATCAATAATTAAATTGTCTATTTTTTTCCAAAAAAAATTACCTAGGTTTTTAAGAAATTTTACAAATATAAAATCATATAGTTCATCAAAATACCATTTGTTTTTTAAAAAAACATATATTGGATAATTGGTTTTAACAATTTGATCAATAATGAAGTGTTTTTTTAAAAATAAAAAGTAGGAAAGTGGAATAGAGATAGTTATTAAAGAAGGTGTTAATATCAAAAACCATATAGGTGGATGATCAGTGCTCAATGGTTCAAGAAATATTATTGAGTCTTTCCAAAATAACTTGCTGCTTTCACTGCCTATAAATAATTCTTTAAAAAACATTCCAGAAAATATTGCTCCTATAGACAATAAAATTAATGGTATTAACATAACTAAAGAGGAGTCGTGAAGATCATTTATATTTAATTTTTTATTATTAAAATTACCGTGAAAAGTTAAAAATATTAATCTCCATGAATAAATCGATGTTAAAATTGCAGTAATTATACCTATAGCTGCAGCGTAATTACTTAAACTGCCTTTTTCAAGATATGCAAATTCAATAATTGCATCCTTAGAATAAAAACCAGACAAAAAAGGGAAACCCGTTAATGCCAGTGTTCCAATAATCATCATTATATAAGTAAATGGTAATTTTTTCCAAACACCACCCATATTTTTGATATCCTGCTCATCTTTAAATGAATGAATTACAGAACCTGCTCCTAGGAATAATAAAGCTTTAAAAAAAGCGTGTGTGAATAAATGAAACATTGCGACATTGTATGCACCAACACCTGCAGCAAAAAACATATAACCGAGCTGGCTACATGTTGAGTAAGCAATAATTTTTTTTATATCGTTTTGGACTAGCGCTACAGTCGCTGCAAAAAAAGCTGTTGACATTCCTATAAAAGTCACAATTTCTAATCCGAGTGGTGACAATTCATAAATTGGAGAGCATCTTACGATTAAAAAAACACCAGCAGTTACCATGGTTGCTGCATGTATTAACGCAGAAACCGGCGTTGGGCCTTCCATTGCATCTGGTAACCATGTATGAAGAAAAATTTGAGCTGATTTACCCATCGCTCCAATAAACAATAGAATACAAATTAAATCTATCACACCAAAATTAAACCCAAGAAAATTAATTTTTTCTGATACTAGAGTTGGAATTGAATTAAACACCTCGTTGTAATTAACAGTGCCAAAATAATAAAATATTAAAAAAATACCTAATGCTAGTCCAAAGTCACCAACTCTATTTACGAGAAAAGCTTTAATCGCTGCATTATTGGCACTTTGTTTTTTAAACCAAAACCCAATTAAGAAATAAGAGCATACTCCAACTCCTTCCCAGCCAAAAAAAAGTTGCAAAAAATTATCTGCAGTAACCAATACTAGCATTGAAAAAGTAAATAATGATAAATATGACATAAACCTTGGTTTATGGGGATCGTGGTGCATATATCCAATTGAGTAGACGTGAACAAGTGAAGATATAAAAGTAACAACAACTAACATTACAGATGATAATGGATCAACTTTAATTGACCAATTTACATTAAGTGTTCCAGAGCTAATCCATGATGAAATAATTATGTTTGAATTATAATCGTTGATCATTACATTATAAAATATATAGATCGAAAGAACTGCAGAAATTGATATAAATAAACTTGTTAAAATTTCGGAAAATCTATTACCTAATTTATTTCCAAAAAAACCAGAAATAAGCGCGGCTAACAGTGGAAAAAAAACTATTAAAATTTCCATTTTATCCTTTAAGATTATCTATTTCCTCAACTCTAATTGTGCCCGAATTTCTATAGTAAACGACTATTATAGCCAGACCTATTGCGGCTTCTGCAGCAGCTACAGTCAATATAAATAAAGTGAAAATTTGACCACTTAAATCATTCAAAAAAATTGAAAAAGATACTAGGTTTATATTTACTGCTAATAAAATTAATTCAATACTCATCAGGATTACTATGACATTTTTTCTATTTAGAAAAATTCCAACAATGCCGATTGTGAAAATTACTGCCCCAAGTGTAAGATAATGTCCTATACCAATATCAAACATCTATTTTAACTCCCTCATTATTCTTAACTTCAACTAATTCTACACCATCATTTTTTTCTCTTGAGATTTGGCTAATATAACTTTGTTTTTTTATTCCAGTTCGCTTTCTGAACGTTAAAACTATTGCACCAATCATTGCGACTAACAAAATCATTCCGGATAGTTGAAACAAATGTATGTAATCAGTATATAAGACATTACCTATAGAATGAGTATTTGTAACAACGGTAGTTGAAAGTTTCATAAATTCATTTGCTAGATCAGGTTTTAATTTCCATCCACCGATGACAATTAGTAATTCAAAGAAAATTATTAAACTTACAATCATTCCTACAGGAATATGCTTGCTTCCCGAAGTAGCACCAAACCATTGGTTTTTTTGCTGAGCAACATTCAACATCATAACTACAAATAAAAACAAAACAGCAACAGCACCTACATAAACAATCAACATTATCATTCCGAGAAATTCAGCACCTATTAAAATAAATAAGCAAGAAATACTAATAAAATCTAGAATTAAGAAAAAAACTGAATGTACTGTATTTTTGGAAGCTGTTACCATTATTGCTGATATGATTGCAATTAATGAAAATATATAAAAAAAAAAAGCGTGAGCTTGCATGTGAACAATTATCTATGCGGATTGTCTGCTTTAATATTTGCAGCCAAAATACTTTCCCACCTATCTCCATTTTCAAGAAGTTTATCTTTTGTGTAATACAGTTCTTCCCTTGTTTCAGTTGCAAACTCAAAATTTGGGCCTTGTACAATTGCATCAACCGGACAAGACTCTTCACATAAGCCACAGTATATGCATTTTAACATATCAATATCGTATCTCGTGGTTTTTCTACTGCCATCTTTTCTTTCACTGGACTCTATTGTAATCGCTTGAGCGGGACAAACTGCTTCACATAACTTACATGCAATGCATCTTTCCTCTCCGTTAGGATATCTTCTTAGAGCATGTTCTCCTCTAAATCTTGGACTTATTTTACCTTTCTCAAATGGGTAATTGATAGTTTTTTTTGGTTTGAACATTTCTTTTACCGCAATTAATAAACCTTTTAAAAAGTCTAACATAAAAATGGTTTTTATAAATCTTGATATTTTCATATTTAGTTTTTCGGTAATAAATCAAAATACATCAAATAACCTGAAGTTAAAACAACCCAAATTAATGAAATTGGTAAAAATACTTTCCATCCTAGTCTCATAAGCTGATCATATCTATATCTTGGCACAATAGCCTTAACTAGGGCAAATAAAACAAATAAAAAAAGGATTTTTATAATTAGCCACAGCGGATTTGGTATAATTGTAAATGGAAAAATGTCCAATGGAGAAAGCCAACCACCTAAAAACAATATAGAGCCTAGTGCACACATTAATAAAATGTTTGCATACTCACCTAACCAAAACATTGCATACATCATTCCAGAGTATTCAGTTTGATAACCAGATACTAACTCAGCTTCTGCCTCTGGTAAATCGAAAGGCGGACGGTTTGTTTCTGCAAGTGCAGAAATAAAAAATATTACGAACATTGGAAATAATGGAACAACAAACCAAATTTTTTCTTGAGCTAAGACAATATCACTTAAATTTAAAGAACCCACACATAATAAAACATTGATTATTATCACCCCAATTGAAACTTCGTAAGAAACCATTTGTGCAGCAGATCTGATTGAGCCTAAAAAAGGATATTTTGAGTTTGAAGCCCAGCCTCCCATTATAATTCCATACACACCTAATGATGAAATTGCAAAAATATATAATATTCCTACATTAATGTCTGCCAATACAAAATCCTCACTAAAAGGAATGACTGCCCACGCCACTAAAGCAAGTGTCATTGTAACTATAGGTGCTAAAATAAAAATAATTTTATTTGAACTTGCAGGAATTATTATCTCTTTAAATATGTATTTTAAAGCATCAGCCAAAGATTGCAGTAATCCAAATGGTCCAACAACATTTGGTCCTTTTCTTTTTTGGACAAAAGCCCAGATACGTCTATCTAACCATACAATCATGGCGACAGAAACTAAAACTGGCAACAAAAGAAACAAAATTTTATAAGTTTCTAAAAATAAAATATTTAAATACTCCACTCTATCCTTCTGTTCCTGTCTTTTTTAATTTAATTCTAATATTTCTGCATTCATTCATAGTTTTTGATGATCTAGCAATAACATTTGAATGATAATAATCTATAGGAGAATTTATAATCTTTTCATTTATAAATTCTTCTTTAAATAAATCTGAAAATTCATTTTTTTTATTTAAATTAATGTAATTATTCATTGAATTTAAGAGTTCATCTTTATCCTTAAACATACCATCTTTTTCGATTAATTTAGATATTTCATTTATTATAACCCAATCTTCTTTTGCTTCTCCAGGAGGATAAGAAGCTTTGAATGCTATTTGCAGCTTTCCTTCTAAATTTGTAAAATATCCGTCTTGTTCAGTAAATGCAGCGCCAGGAAGTACAAGATCAGCAATTTCAGCACCTTTGTCGCCATGGCTTCCTATGTAAACTATAAATTCATTTTTTTTTACAAAAGAAAAATTATCTTTTCCGACTAAAAAAATTAAATCAAAAAAGTTATTTTTTATTTTTTCTAAAGCATCATTACTTTTACAGACTATATCTAGATCATATGAACCAACGGTTGAAGCATTTGAATGAAGAATATTTAATGAGTTCCATTCTTCGTTTATCTTATTATTTTCTTTTAAAAATTTTTTAAATCCCTCAAACATATATTTTGACGAATTCAATGTAAGAGCCGACTCACCAAATATTATTAAGGGGTATTTTGCATTTTTAATCTTATTTGAAATTTCACTATTACTTTCAATTATTTTTTTTACTTCTTCAGATGTATTTGGAAGTACTTTGTAAGGATATGTAAGGTCACCTAAATCTTGTAAAGAAAATATTTCTGTATTATTTTTTAAATAAGCTTTTCTAATTCTAGCGTTTAACATTGTGGCTTCGTACCTTGGATTTGTACCAATTAATAAAATCAGATCACTTTTTTCTATACCCTTAATTTTAGAATTAAAAATGTAATTTTTTCTACTATTTAGATTTATATAAATATTTTTTTCTCTAGACTCTAAATATTTAGATTTTATAACCTTTTGAAACAATTCTTTACATGCAAATGATGTTTCCATGTTTGTGAGATCGCCTGTTAATCCAACAATTTTTTCTGGGTTTATTAAATTTATTTTATCTTTTAAAATTTGAAGTGCTTCAGACCAACTAATTTTTTTAAAACTATTTTCTTTTTTAATATAAGGGGTATCTAATCTTTGGTATTTTAAGCCATCACATGCATACCTGGTTTTATCTGAGATCCACTCTTCATTGATATCCTCGTTAATTTTTGGCAAAATTCTTTTAACTTCCCATCCGTAAGTATCAACGCGTATATTAGAGCCAACAGCATCCATAACGTCTATAGTTTCAGTTTTTTTTAACTCCCAAGGTCTGGCTTCAAATACGTATGGTTTAGAAGTGAGAGCTCCAACAGGACATAAATCAATAACGTTGGCTGATAATTCAGACTCCATAGCTTTTTCTAAATAAGTCGTAATTTGCATATCTTCACCTCTACCAATAGCCCCGATTTCTGGTACACCTGCTACTTCTGTTGCAAATCTTACACAACGTGTGCAATGTATGCATCTAGTCATCTGAGTTTTTATTAATGGACCCATATATTTTTCTGGCACAAATCTCTTATTTTCTTTAAATCTGGATTTATCAATTCCATAAAACATCGATTGATCCTGTAAATCACATTCTCCACCTTGGTCACAAACTGGGCAATCTAAAGGATGATTTGCCAAAAGAAATTCCATAACTCCTTTTCTTGCTTTCTCCACAAACTTTGTATTCGTTTTTATGTTCATCCCATCCGCAACTGGCATTGCGCAAGAGGCAATTGGTTTTTTTGATTTTTCAATTTCTACCAAACACATTCTGCAATTTCCAGCAATTGAAAGTTTTTCATGATAACAAAATCTTGGTATCTCAGCGCCTGCTATTTCACAAGCTTGTAAAACCGTAAGTCCTTCCTCAACTTCAAGATCAACATCATTTACTTTAACTTTTAACATTTTTTAAATCTTCCTCTAAGATATGTTGATCTATTAAATATGGGATGTTTTTATTTTCTTTAATTAAAGGATCAAAATTATTCCTCTCAAGAATTTCTTTTTTAAAATGTCTTAATAAACCTTGAACAGGCCAAGCTGAGCCCTCTCCAAATGCACAAATTGTATGACCTTCAATTTGTTTTGTCACGTCAGAAAGCATATTCACCTCATCTTTAGATGCCTCTCCTTTTGCCATCCTCTCTAAAATTCTCCACATCCATCCTGAACCTTCTCTGCAAGGTGTACATTGACCGCAACTTTCATGTTTATAAAATCTAGCTATTCTTGCCATACATTTAATAATATCTTGATCTTTGTTTATAACAATTACTCCTGCAGTACCTAAGCCGCTATTATTTTCAACTAGAGAGTCAAAGTCCATAGTTATATTTTCACTTATTTCTTTGCTTAACATTGGCATAGATGAGCCTCCAGGAATGACAGCTTGTAAATTATCCCATCCTCCAACAACACCACCAGCATGTTTTTCTATTAAATCTTTTAATTTTATTCCCATTTCTTCTTCAACGTTACAAGGATTATTAACATTACCTGAAATGCAAAATATTTTAGTTCCAGTGTTTTTTTGTTTACCCAAAGATGCAAACCACTTTGATCCTTTTCTAAGTATTGTTGGTATAACTGCTATAGTCTCAACGTTATTTATAATTGTAGGACAACCATACAATCCTACAAGAGCAGGAAAAGGTGGTTTTAGCCTCGGCTGTCCTTTGTTACCCTCAATACTTTCTAAAAGAGCAGTTTCTTCCCCACAGATATACGCTCCAGCGCCATAGTGTATGTAAAGATCAAGTTCCCATCCAGTGCCTGAAGAATTTTTACCAATAAGGTTGTTTTTATAAGCCTCATCAATTGCATTTTGTAGTTTTACCCCCTCGTTATAATACTCTCCTCTTAGATAAATGTAACATTTATGAGCATTAACGGCGTATGATGCAATTAAACAACCTTCAATTAATTTATGGGGTTCAAATCTTAAAATATCTCTATCTTTACATGTACCAGGCTCAGACTCATCTGCATTTATTACTAAGTAATGAGGTTTGGCTCCTACCTTTTTTGGCGCAAAAGACCACTTTAAACCAGTTGGAAAACCTGCTCCACCTCTACCCCTTAACTCTGATTTTTTTACTTCTTCTATAATCCAATCTCGACCATTAGAGCAGATTTCTTTTGTATTAGACCAATCACCCCTATTTCTCGCCGAGTCTATATCAGCACCTAAATCATTATATAAATTTTTAAAGATTCTATCTTTGTCCTCAAGCATTTTTATTCTCCAGTAAAGTTTGTCTATTTTTTTCAGGTTCTGAGTTCACTCTTCCACGATATGAGCCTGGCTTAGGTTTTTTATCTTTTAAAATATCTTTAATTATACTTTCAAACTGTTTTACGTTTAGATCCTCGTAATAATCGTCATTAATTTGAGCCATAGGAGCGCTTATACAAGCGCCCAGGCATTCCACTTCAGTCCAAGAGCAATTTTTTTTTCCCAAAAGTTCATTTTCTTTTTCAGAAATATTTTTTTTACAAACATCGACTAATTTATATGCACCCCTTATCATGCATGGTGTTGTTGTACAAATTTGAATAAAATATTTTCCAACAGGGCTTAAATTATACATCGAGTAGAACGTTGCAACCTCATAAACATTGATATATGAAATATCTAAAAATTTTGCTATATATTTCATTGCAACTAAAGGTATCCAGTTATCATTTTGTTTTTGTGCTAAATAAAGTAATGCCATAACAGCACTCTTTTTTTTGCCAGCTGGGTAATTTAAAACTATTTTGTTGGCTAAATTTAAATTTTCATCAGTAAATTCAAATTTATTTGGTTGCTCTTTGGAAACTTTTTTTAAACTCATCGATCAATCTCTCCAAAAACTATATCTAAGGAACCTAAAACAGCTGGCACATCAGCCAACATATGACCCTTAATTAAATAATCCATTGCCTGCAGATGGGAAAAGCCAGGAGCTCTAATTTTACATTTATATGGTCTGTTAGTTCCATCTGAAATTAAATAAACCCCAAACTCACCTTTTGGTGCTTCAACAGCAGTATAAATTTCATCTTTTTTTACCCTATATCCTTCGGTAAACAGTTTAAAGTGATGTATTAAAGCTTCCATTGATTGCTTAATTTCTTTTTTTGGGGGAGGTGTAAGTTTATTATCCATTGATTTAACTGGACCTTTCGGAAAATTATTTAAACATTGTTCAATTATTTTCACACTTTCTCTCATTTCCTCGATTCTGCATAAATACCTATCATAACAATCTCCATTTTTGCCAATTGGAATTTTGAAATCTATCTGTTCATAACAATCATACGGTTGTGATTTTCTTAAATCCCAAGGTATTCCTGAACCTCTAAGCATTACTCCTGAAAATGAGTAATTTAATGCATCTTCTTTAGACACAATTCCAATATCAACATTTCTTTGTTTAAAAATTCTGTTGTCTGTTAACAAAGTTTCTAAATCATCAATTATTTTTGGAAATTTTTTACAAAAATCTAATATATCTTTTTCTAAACCCCTTGGTAAATCTTTATGCACTCCACCTGGTCTAAAATAATTAGCATGTAACCTAGAACCAGAAACTCTTTCATAAAAGCCCATTAGTTTTTCTCTTTCTTCAAATCCCCAAAGAGAAGGTGTTAAAGCCCCAACATCTAGCGCTTGGGTGGTAATATTTAAAATATGACTTAAAATTCTTCCGATTTCACAAAATATTACTCTTATGTACTGGCCTCTAATTGGAACTTCAACATCCATAATTTTTTCAATTGCAAGAGCAAATGCATGTTCTTGGTTCATTGGTGCAACATAATCAAGTCGATCAAAATAAGGTATGGCTTGGGAGTAAGTTTTATTTTCGATTAATTTTTCAGTTCCCCTGTGTAATAAACCAATATGAGGGTCTGCCTTTTCAACTATTTCACCGTCTAATTCTAATATTAATCTTAAAACACCATGCGCAGCAGGGTGCTGAGGACCAAAATTTAAATTAAGTGTTTTTTTTTCTTTAGTCATTTTTTTTTTGCACTTCTTTAATATATTCTGTTCCCTCCCAAGGACTTGAGTAATCAAAATTTCTATAATTTTGTTCAAGTTTTACTGGTTCATAAATAACTTTTTTTTTTTCCTCACTATATCTAACCTCTGCATGACCAGTAATAGGGAAATCCTTTCTCAAAGGATGTCCTGAAAAACCGTAATCTGTGAGTATTCTTCTTAAATCAGGATGGTCGTTAAATTTAATACCATACATGTCAAAAACCTCTCGCTCCATCCAATTAGCAGAAGGAAAAATTTTAGTAAGAGAATTTACAAATTCATTTTCATTGATATTGAATATAATATTTATTCTTTGATTAAATTCATGACTTAATAATAAATAAATCATTTTAAATCTATTCTCACTACCAATATAATCTACAGCCGTAATATCAATCAGTTGTCTAAATTTCGTTGAATTATTTTTTTTTAGAAAAATTATAACATCTAAGAGAGTTTCTTTGTTAATTTGGATTTCTAGTTGATTATGTCTAATTTTTGATGAATTTATTTTAGTTGTTAATTCAGAATTAATTTTTTTTTCTAAGTTTGTTAAAGACATTTTATCTTTGTAAAGATCCACGATTTCTTATTTTTTTTTGAAGCTGCATTATTCCATAGAGCAGTGCCTCTGCTGATGGTGGGCAGCCTGGAACATAAATATCAACTGGAACTATTCTATCGCAACCTCTTACTACAGAGTAAGAATAGTGATAATAACCTCCTCCATTTGCGCAGCTTCCCATAGAAATAACATATCTTGGTTCTGGCATTTGATCATAAACTTTTCTCAATGCAGGTGCCATTTTATTTGTTAATGTCCCTGCTACAATCATAACGTCTGATTGCCTAGGTGATGCTCTGGGGGCAGCTCCAAACCTTTCTAGATCATATCTTGGCATTGATGTTTGCATCATTTCTACAGCACAACATGCAAGACCAAATGTCATCCAATGTAAAGATCCTGCTCTAGCCCAGTTTATTAAGTTATCCATTGATGTTGTGATAAAACCCTTATCTGCAAATTCTTTTGCAAGCACCTTAAAATCTTCTGGTATTTGTTTTTCTCTGTCAGTTAAATTCATCTTATTCCCAGTCTAGTGCACCTTTCTTCCACTCGTATATAAAACCAATTGTTAATATAGATAAAAATAACATCATGGAAAAAAAACCAAAATAACCTATATTGCCTAGAGTTATTGCCCAAGGAAATAAGAACGCGATCTCCAAATCAAATATAATAAATAGTATTGCAACTAAATAAAATCTTATATCAAATTCCATTCTCGAATCATTAAATGGCTCAAAGCCGCATTCATAAGCAGATAATTTTTCTGGGTCGGGGTTGTTTGGTGAAAAAGCAAAATTTAATATTAAAAAACCAAAACTCAGTATTAAAGCAATGACTAAAAATATAATTATTGTTAAATAGTTATTTAAAAATTCCGCAGGCATACAGTTTATATATAATGTTTAATACTAAATTAAAGTGCAGTTACGTCACGTTTTTATTGGCTTATTTACTATATGATTTCATTTGTTGATAATAGTTATCATTTTGGCGGGAGTGACGGGACTCGAACCCGCGACCTATCGCGTGACAGGCGATCGCTCTAACCAACTGAGCTACACCCCCATACTCAATTTTGGTGGGCGGTAAAGGACTCGAACCTTTGACCCCCTCGGTGTAAACGAGATGCTCTACCAACTGAGCTAACCGCCCCCAAAGAGCAGTACTTTTACATCAGTGTTGCTATAATGTAAATTATAATTTATTGAATACTCGCGGGAGTTTTTTCGCTTTTTTTATTGTCAGATATACTATCTACTTCAACCCACTCGGTAGGCTTAAGCTGTTTTGTTAAAGCTATTTTTAAGACTTCGTCCGCTGTTTCAACTGTTGTAATTTTTATATCATCTTTTACTTTTTTTGGAATATCAATTAAATCTTTTTTGTTTTCATTTGGAATCAAAACTTCTTTTATGCCAGCTCTATGAGCTGCAAGAAGTTTCTCTTTCAGTCCACCAATTGGTAAAACCTGGCCAGTAATGGTAACCTCACCTGTCATTGCAACGTCTTTATTTACTGGAATATTGCATATAGAAGAAACAATAGATGTCACCATTGCGATACCAGCTGAAGGACCATCTTTTGGTGTTGCTCCTTCTGGCACGTGAATATGAAAATCTTTTTTTTCAAAAGTTGGTGGTATAATACCAAAATCTAAACATTTAGATCTGACGTACGATTTTGCTGCCTTTACGGACTCTTGCATTACATCACCTAATTTTCCAGTTATTTGCATTCTGCCTTTTCCAGGCATATTTACAGTTTCAATTTTTAAAATTTCGCCCCCAAACTCAGTCCAAGCCAAACCTGTGACTATTCCAATTTTGTCTTGCTCCTCTAATTCACCAAATTTAAATTTTCTTACACCCAAAAAATCAGGTAAATTTTTACTGTCAATTTTTACAGTTTCTGATTCTTTGTTAACAACTTTTTTTACTACTTTTCTTGATATTTTTGAGATCTCTCTTTCTAAGTTTCTTACACCTGACTCTTTTGTGTAATATCTGATTACATCTTTTATTGTGTCATCTTCAAAATTCATTTCTCCTTCTTTGACGCCATTATCTTTAATTTGTTTTGGTAACAAATATTTGTTAGCAATATTAATTTTTTCATCTTCTGTGTATCCAGGTATTCTAATAACTTCCATTCTATCAAGTAAAGGTGGAAGGATATTTAAAGTATTAGCAGTAGTTACAAATAATACATCAGATAAATCGTAATCTACTTCGAGATAGTGGTCATTAAATGTTGTGTTTTGTTCCGGGTCTAATGCCTCTAAAAGAGCTGAAGAAGGATCGCCTCTGTAATCATTTCCAACTTTATCAATTTCATCTAATAAAAAAAGTGGGTTTTTTGTTCCAGCTTTCTTCATCATTTGAATAATTTTTCCTGGTAGTGATCCTATATAAGTTCTTCTATGTCCTCTAATTTCTGCTTCATCTCTTACACCGCCAAGGGACATTCTTACAAATTGTCTATTAGTTGCTTTTGCTATGGATTTACCTAAGGATGTTTTACCAACACCAGGTGGGCCAACTAAACATAATATGGGTCCTCGAATTTTGTTCATTCTTTTTTGAACTGCTAGAAATTCGATAATTCTCTCTTTTACTTTTTCTAAACCAAAATGATCTTCATCTAGAACTTTTAAAGCTTTATTAAGATCAATATCAACTTTATCTTTTTTATACCAAGGTAAATCAATCATCCAATCTAAATAATTTCTTACTACTGTTGCCTCTGCTGACATAGGACTCATGTTTTTTAATTTTTTTAGTTCTGACATACATTTTTTCTCTACCTCTTTCGGCATCCTTGCTTTTAATATGGATTTATTTAAGCTTGAGGTTTCATCTTTTCCGTCTTCAATTTCACCTAATTCTTTTTGTATAGCTTTAAGTTGTTCATTTAGATAGTATTCTCTTTGGGTTTTTTCCATTTGGGTTTTTACTCTTCCACGTATTCTCTTTTCTACGCCAATTATACTCGTTTCATTATCCATAATTTTATTAATTAAATTAAGTCTTTTTTTTAGGTCTAATGTTTCAAAAATTTGCTGTTTCTCAGATATAGTGGCATTCAAATGTGATGCAATATTGTCTGAAATTTTTGATGAGTCTTTCAAGAGTTTAATATTATTTATTGTTTCATTTGAAATTTTTTTATTGATTGAGGTAAGTTTTTCCAATTTTTTAATTGAATTTAATGCTAAAGGCATTAGGTCTTCATCTTTACTAACTACATCAGTAAGTTTTTCGTAAGTACATGACAGATAATTTTCATTATCTTGGAATTCGTTTATACGTACTCTAGATATACCCTCTACTAATACTTTTACAGTTCCATCTGGTAGCTTAAGTAATTGTAAGATACTACTTTCACACCCATAATTAAATATATCGTTTTTTTTTGGATCATCTACTTCAGAATTTTTTTGCGTTACTAAAACAATTTTTTTGTCTTTTTTCATTACCTCGTTTAAGGCAGTAATTGACTTGTCTCTTCCCACAAATAATGGGATTACCATATGCGGAAACACCACGATATCTCTAAGAGGTAGAAGGGCAGAATTAAATTTAACTTCCATAATGCAATTATATGGATATTAAAGTTAATAATGCAATAGTTTTTTGTCTTTTATTAAGTGCATTATTACGCAGCAGAGGTTTTTGACTTGTCTTTATCTTGTTTGTTCTTTGAATGTACAATAATTGGCTGGGTCTCTCCTCTGACAGAGCCAATGTCTACAATAACTTCGCTTACATTTTCTTGACTGGGTATTTCAAACATAGTTTTTAGTAAAACATTCTCTAATATTGATCTCAATCCCCTTGCTCCAGTTTTTTTCTTAATAGCTTTTATAGCCACTTCTTTAATTGCATTATCTTTAAAATTTAATTTCACACCTTCAAGTTTAAATAGTTCTTGATATTGTTTTATTAAAGAATTTTTTGGTTCTTGCAAAATTTTTATTAGAGATTTTTCGTCAAGATCATCTAATGTTGCAGTTATTGGTAATCTTCCGATAAATTCTGGTATTAAACCATACTTCAACAAATCTTCTGGTTCTAAACTTTTAATCCATTCACCTGTTTTCTTATCTTCCATTGATTTTACCTTAGCTCCAAAACCAATAGATGAACCTTTGTCTCTCTGCGAAATAATTCTGTCTAATCCTGCGAAAGCCCCTCCACAAATAAATAATATGTTTGTTGTGTCTACTTGTAAAAATTCTTGTTGCGGATGCTTTCTGCCACCTTGTGGGGGAACGCTTGCTATTGTACCTTCCATTATCTTTAATAAAGCTTGCTGCACTCCTTCGCCAGAAACATCTCTTGTTATTGAAGGGTTTTCTGATTTCCTGCTTATCTTGTCCACCTCGTCGATATAAACTATTCCTCTTTGCGCTTTTTCAACATTGTAATCTGCAGCTTGTAATAACTTTAAAATAATATTTTCTACATCTTCACCTACATAGCCTGCTTCAGTAAGCGTGGTTGCATCAGCCATAGTGAAAGGAACATCCAAAATTCTTGCTAAAGTTTGTGCTAGTAAAGTCTTTCCACAACCAGTTGGTCCGATTAAAAGAATATTTGATTTAGCAAGTTCAACATTTTTACTTGTTTTGTTTTCATAATTTAGTCTTTTATAGTGATTATGAACAGCAACAGATAAAACTTTTTTTGCTAAGTCTTGACCTATTACATAATCATCTAACACTGAGCAAATTTGTTTTGGTGAAGGAAGGCCATCTTGATGTTTTACAAAAGTGTCTTTATTCTCTTCTTTGATAATGTCCATGCATAATTCTACACACTCGTCACAAATAAAAACTGTGGGACCAGCTATTAATTTTCTAACTTCGTGTTGACTTTTTCCACAAAAAGAACAGTACAAAATATTTTTATTATTGCTCATAAGATTTATAAACGAATCAATTACACTACTTTAATATATTTTATAGACCTGAAGCAAGTTTATATGCATGATTATCTAGATATGGTGGAAAACTAAATTCTTTTCTCAACTACTTGATCAATTAAACCAAAATCTTTTGCATTTTCTGGTGTCATAAAGTTATCTCTCTCTAAAGCTTGTTTAATTTGGTCAACATTTTTGCCAGTGTGTTTGGAGTAAATTTCATTTAACCTTTTTTTTAATGACAAAACTTCATTAGCATGTATCTCTATATCTGTAGCTTGTCCTTGAAATCCAGCAGATGGTTGATGGACCATTATTCTTGAATTAGGCAAAGAGAACCTTTTACCTTTCTTTCCAGCAGCTAACAAAAAAGAGCCCATCGATGCAGCTTGGCCGATGCAAAGTGTCGATACATCTGGTTTTATGTATTGCATTGTATCATAAATACCAAGTCCTGCTGTAACTAAACCCCCTGGACTATTTATGTATAGATAAACTTCTTTTTTTGGATTTTCAGACTCTAAAAATAATAATTGAGCCGTAATTAATGATGCTACATTATCATTAATCGGACCTACTAAAAAAACAATTCTTTCTTTTAAAAGTCTTGAGTAGATATCATATGCCCTTTCACCTCTTGACGATTGTTCTACCACCATCGGTATTAATGTGTTCATGTGTTCTGATATTTTTATGCTCATAATTACGAATCAATTACTTATACAACTTGTAATTACTTTTTGCTAACTTTTTTTGTTTTTTTCTTTATTGAGGCTTCTTTTAGTTTTTTTTTCGATTTAATTTTATCCGTACCTGAAGAGGAGGCTTTCATAGTTTTGTTTTGTTCTTCCAAATTTTTTTCATTTTCAGCTTTTATAATTTTTTCAGCTTCGTTTTTATCTAAAACTTTCTTGTTTGATTTTGCTTTTGATTTTATAAATTCAATAATCTTTTCTTCGTAAAGAGTTCCTCTAAGACTAGCTGAAGCTGAAGGATTTTTTTTATAATAATCCATAATTATTTTTTCTTGACCTGGCATCATGCTTAATTGTTTTTTTATTTCAGCTTCTACCTCTTGAGGGTCAACTTTAATTTTATTTTTTTCTCCTATTTCATTTAAAATTAATCCAAGTTTTATTCTTTTGGATGCATTTTTCATTAGACTTATTTTATTTTTTTTTAAATCTTCCTCTGTTTGACCTTGACCCAATACTTTTATCTCTTCGTCTATAAGCGCTTGTGGCAGATCATCAACTTTAATTTGCTCTAATCCTTTTAATATTTGATTTTTCGAAATTATATTAAGAGAATTTTTGAACTCCTCATTAATTTGTTTTGACATAATTTTTTTCAAATCATTTAAATCTTTAGCTCCTAAAGTTTTGGCAAATTCATCGTTAATTTCTACTTCTTTTGGTTTTTTTACATAATTAATTTTACATTTAAAGATACTTTTTTTTCCCACAAGTTCTTTCTTGGGAAAATTTTCTGGCAATGTTACTTCAACATTAATCTCATCACCTTTTTTTGCTTTCAGCAATTGTTTATCAAACCCACTAATAAATAAATCTTTACCAATTTCAATTTGTGTATTTTTTCCTTCGTTACCTTCGAATTCATTTCCGTCAACTGTAGCCTTATAATCAAATGATATAAGATCTCCATTATTTGCTACTTTAGCAGCATCAACCTCAATAAAATTTTTTTGGTTTTTTGCTATTTCCTTAATTCTTTTATTTGTTTCCGAGTCTTCGATTTTTATTTCATATTCATCAAACTTAATTTTATCTAAAGTGTCTAATTTCACCTCAGGAAATTCAGTTATACTTATTGTGTATTCTAAATCTTTTCCTTCACCAAAGCTTTTAAGATCAATTTTTGGCTGTAATGCTGGTCTAATTTTTTTTTCATCAAGAGCTTTTGCAGAACTCTCTTTTAATATCTTATCTATAACCTCACCATATACTGCTTTCCCAAATTGTTTTTTAATAATATCTGTGGGTACTTTTCCAGGTCTAAACCCTTTAAGAACTACATCTTTTTTAATTTGTTCATATCTTTGCTCCAGCTCTTTGTTGATAGTAGTTTTATCAATTAAAACTTTTAAATTTTTTTCTAAATTTTTTTTATTTTCTACAATTACTTTCATAATATTATGGTAGGCGAGAAAGGACTCGAACCTTCACATGTTGCCATATTGGTTCCTAAGACCAACGCGTCTACCAATTCCGCCACTCGCCCAATTATTTTTAAAAGACTTATATATGATAGATTAAAATTGTCCAATTAGAATATTTGTGCAATAAATAATCCAATAAATTTATGATAGTTTCACCTTGTATTAGTATTTGTAAATCGGATCCAGTTACAGGATTTTGTTACGGTTGTGCAAGAAATTCTGAGGAAAAACTTAAATGGAAAGATAAAGATACTACAGATGAATGGAAATCAAAAAATTTGATAGAGATAAGATCTAGAATTAAAGGTTGGCAATTAGAAAGTTTTAATAAATCCTACAAATTTAAATGTGAAAATGGAATTTCTTTAGAAAAAAAGAGGAAAATAGAATTAAATGATTAAAATAAAACACTTGGTAATTTTATATATCTTAGGAATTTTGTTTGGTGCCTTTTTTTTAGATATTTGGGGAGCAGAGACTAATATAAAAAAGGGCTTAATCGCTATGTTTTGGACAGCAATATTTTTAATTGCACTAATATTTGTGGAAAAAAATAAAGAAGAAAATTAGTAAATATTAACAGATAGATTAATGTCAAAAAAATTATCATTAATTATACCAAGTAAAAACGAGGTAGAGTCTTTAGGCGCAGTTCTTGAAGAAATAAAAAATAATAAATTTATAGATGAAATAATTGTAATTGTTGATAATAAAAATGATAATTCAATTCCTATTATAAAAAATTATAACTGTAAACTTATCGTTCAAGAAAAAAAAGGATATGGTGCAGCTATAATAGAGGGTTTTAGGGTAGCTAAAAATAAATTTGGGTGTATTTACAACGCTGATTATTCATTTGATCCAACATATTTTCCCAAATTAACTGAGTTGACTAAAGAGTATGATTTTATATTTGGAAGTAGATATAAAGGGTCGGGTGGTAGTGAAGACGATACAATTGTTACTTTTATTGGTAATAAGATATTCACATTTATAACAAGATATATATTGAGAATAAAATTATCAGATATTTTATTTACTTACGTAGTTTGTAATGTTGAAAAGTTTAATATTCTAAAATTAAAAAATAATGATTTCAAATTTTGCATAGAACTTCCTGTTAAAGTAAAAAGAAACAACTTTACATATACTGATTTAGAAATGTTTGAGAGAAAAAGATTTGATGGAAAAAAGAAAGTGAACGTTATTAAAGATGGATTTTTAATTTCTTTAGAAATAATTAAAAGTTTTATTATACTTAATTTTAAATGAAAATTAGATTATACAAAAAAGTAATTACAATATTGATTTCAGTAGTTGTGACTCTGGGTATTATTGAAATAGTTTTGAGAATTTTTGTGATTAAACCATGGGAAAATTTAAAAGTTGAGGATCCGTTGATTAATAAAAGAGATCCTATACTCGGATGGAAAGCAAAGGAAGGAACTTATAATTTTTTACCTATGCATAAATCCGGAAATAATTTTAGTTTAACAATAAAACAAAATGGAGAAAGAGAAAATGGTAATACAAATGTTAAAACTAAAAATGAAATCTTATTAATCGGTGGTTCATTTACTCAAGGATGGGGTGTAAATGATAACGAAACATTCTCATTTAAATTACAAAAAAAATACAAAGATTACAAAATCAATAACTTCGGCCAAGCTGGATATGGAAGCATTCAATCATATCTACTTTTAAAAGAACAAATTTCAAAAGCCATGGCTCCAAAATTAATTATTTATGGAATAATACAACATCATGAGTACAGGAATATTGCTCATGAAGGATGGTTGCGTATGATGTCGCAATATTCTTCACGCGGTAGTGTTTACACTCCTTATGGTTCCTTGAACAAGGAAAATAATTTAATTATTCACTCCCCTATTGGATATTTGACTTTTCCTTTGAGAGAAAAGTTTTCTGTCATTACATTAATTGAAAAAGTTTACAATAAATTACAATCAAAAAAAAGGGTCTATAAAAGATTAGAAACTGGTGAAAGAATAAAACAACAAGTGATTGTAACTAAAAAGACTATCATAGCTATGAAAGAAATTTCAGAAAAAATTGATGCCAATTTTATTGTAGTAAATCTTGATTGGGTAGGTAGTTTGAAAAAAGAAAACTATAAAAATTTTTTTAAAAAAAATAAAATTAATTTTGTCAATTGTGCTGTTCCTTTAGACAAAAAATTTGCTATACCAGGTGACTATCACACAAATAAGGAAGCGCATACATTTTATAAGAATTGTTTGGTAAATTATTTTGATAAACAAAAATTACTTTAATTATATGGCTCATAATCATTAAACTAATAATTAATTGATATTAATTCTACTGAGTACCTCATATTTTTTATTTGACACTATTACCTCACCAGAATTTGAACTAACGCCTAATAACTCCATTATAACAACATAATGTGTGACTAAAATCAGGTTTTCATTTTTATTCCATTTTTTAATAAATCTTTTCAATTCATTAATCTGTTTATTTTTATTTTTGTAAAATTTTTGATCATAGAATGAATTAAGAGCACTAAATGTTTTGTATTTAGAAAATGCATGTAATGCTGTATCCTTACACCTGCACCATTCACTTGATAAAACCTTAACAAATTTAATATTATTGTTTTTAAAAAAATTTCCGATTTTCTTGGATTGATTAATTCCTTTAATATTTAAGTTTCTCTGTGTTTTACAATCATTTAAATCTATATTTTCTGGATCTCCCGATCCTGGTGCAAGTGCATGTCTTATAAATATAATTTTGTTTCCCTCTTTTAGATGGCTTATAATATTTTCGTTAGAGTAAGCTTGATCAATAAAAAAAATTGATATAAGAAAAAATATAATTAAATTAATTATCTTCATTAATGAATAATAATATATCGCAATTAAATAATAAAATAATAAAATGTAGATCTTGTGATCGTTTAGTTGTTTTTAGAAAAAAAATTATCACAAATAAAAGGAAACAGTATATTAAAGAAAAATATTGGGGAAAACCAATAACAGGATTTGGTGATATAAGTGGGAAAATTTTGTTTGTTGGTCTGGCTCCTGCAGCTCATGGAGGTACTAGAACTGGAAGAGTTTTTACTGGAGATAGATCATCAGATTTTTTATATAAATGTTTATTTAAAGCCGGAATTTCCAATCAAATAAATTCAGACCATGTCAATGATGGTTTAGAATTAAAAAATGCATATATAACTGCAGCTTTAAAATGTGTACCTCCTGAAGATAAACCAATGAAAATTGAATTAGAAAAATGTTCAAAGTTTTTTAACAATGAGATTGAATTACTAAAAAATTTAAAAGTTATTGTTTGCCTCGGAAAAATAGCATTTGATGCTTGTAAAACCTTTTATAAAAAAAAAATTAATTTAGTTGGAAATATTCAGTTTGGTCATGGAAAAGTATACAATTTAACAAATGGAATAAAGTTAGTAGGATGCTATCACCCCAGTCCCAGAAATGTAAATACTGGAAGAATAAATGAAATAAAAATGATCAGATTGTTCCAAAAAATTAAAAAATTTTAATTATCTTGAATTTTCTTTCTCAGTTCATCAGGAATTCTTGTAGGTTTTCCATTTTTTTCAACTGTAACTAAATGAATTTCGCATGACGTCAATAATTCTTTGTCTCTAAAAGCTTTCTGCATCATTTTAAAAGAAGTATTAGAAATTGAAGTTATAATAGATTTTATCTCAAGATGATCTTCAAGTTTGGCTGTTTTTTTGTAATCTATATTACATGATTTTACTATTATTAAAATACCAAAGTCTTTTAGTAATTTATTATTACTTAAACCAATTTCAGCAATTGCCTCTGTTCTGGCCCTTTCAAAAAACTTTAAGTAATTTGCATAATAAACTACCCCTCCTGCATCAGTATCCTCATAAAAAACTTTTACTTTATAATTAAATTCACTCATTCTTAAAAATTGTTAATTAACTGAAAAATAAATATTTTGAAAATAAGAAATTGACTGTTTTTTGGACTGATCGGTATCAGCCATAATAGCAACTCCATCTAAAATATTGATATCTAAATTGTGTAATTTTTTATAGTCTTTTTTAACATTAGTTTTAACTGTGACCCATTTATTCAAGTCACTTTTTGTAGATGATAAGACATAATCTATTGAACTTTTAGTATACGGGCTAGTCCAAAAATCTCCGGTCTCTTCATTACTTGAAAAAACATAGTTTATTGCTTTATTAGATAAAGGCGTTAAGCCAGTTTTTTTTACCACAAAAAATCTTGCAGCAAAATCATGTCCCTTTTTTGATTTCTCATCAATACCACTGAGGTCTTTTTCAATCTTCCAAGTAATATTTAGAATTGGTGTTTTATTAAGATCTACTGAAACCTCTTTTCCTAATCCTGAGCCTCCATTTTCAACTTCGGCCCTCAAAAAATTACCTCTATCATTGCTTCCTAAGCTATAATCAGTGAGGCTTTTGGCACCTCTAATTTTTCTCACCTTTAAGTTATCTAACTCCTTTTCACTAAACTTAAATAACTCTAAATTCTCCGCATATAAGTTAGTAAAGTAGAAAATTGACAAGAAAAATATTAAAAAATATCTCATTTGATGAAGCTATAAACTAAAAAAAAAAAAATTCAAATAATTTGAAAAATCTTACTTTTGACAATTTTCAGACATTGGAAAATCATTATTTAAAGTTATTTTTCACTCATGAAACTTTTAATACCCCTTATATTGTTAGTGGTTCTTACAGGTTGTTCAACTCACTCTGTAAAACTTGGAAAAAAATGTACTAAATTGGCTGAGGATAACACCTACGAAAAATCTTTTGTTTGGATTATCAATAACAAAAATTTAGAAAATTTTGATCAAAAAATCAGTAAAAAAAATTGTTTAGTTAATGGAGAGAAACTTTGAAACTGGCCTCAATCTTTATACTTTTAATTTATTGGTCAGTAATTATTTTAGCACCTGTTATCGCTAATGAGGATAGTCTTTATAAACTTGAAAACACAATGTTGCCTTTAGAAAAACCCAAAATATAGTAAATTAATAAGTCGATCTACCGCCGCTAATATCAAACACTGCGGCGGTTGAAAATGAATTTTCATCAGATGATAACCAGCATACCATTGAAGAAAGCTCATTTAATTTCAGGAATCTTGCTCTAGGAACTTTTGAAAGCATTCTTTTTACATGTTCTTTGGACATTTGATTTAATATCCTTGTTTTGGCACCAGCTGGGGTAACTGCATTAACAGCTATATTTTTATTTGCTAATTCCTTACCAAGTGACTTTGTAAGTGCAATAACACCTGCTTTTGAGGAACTATATGCGCTAGCCTTAGCATTACCGTCTTTTCCAGAAACTGAAGCAATATTAACAATTCTTCCATAATTGTTTTTAATCATATGTGGAACTATTGCCTTACAACAATTAAAGGTACCATTTAAATTAATATCAATTATTCTTTTCCACTCTTCATAATCGTATTTCCATAACTCAGCCGTTGAACCAGTTACGCCTGCATTATTAATCAATATATCAATTTTTTGGGTTTTAGTTATTTTTTTTACTGTATCGTCTACGTTTTCGGGATCGCTAACATCAACAATTTGTTTGGACAAATTTTTATTTTTTATATTTTTGGTGAATTTTTTAATTTCAACCTCATCATTATCCCAAATAATCACTTTTGCTCCAGATTTAAGAAATCTTTTTGCTATATCTAAACCAAACCCTTGAGCCCCGCCTGTTACAATTGCAACTTTATTTTTTAAATCAAATTTATTCATTACTCACTTGCTAATAGAAAATAGATAATGCTCGAAACACAAAAACCGATAATCCAAGAAAAAGATTGAAAAATATTAAAATTCGGATTCCAAATGGTTGCAAATGCAAAAACTGTACCAATTAAAATTGAATATAATGCTTTTAAATGCCAACCTTTAGAATACATGTATACACTTTTTTCATTTGCAAAGAAAATATCTTTATTAATCAAAATTTTTTTTTTTATAAAATAGTAATCAGTAACCATTATTCCGAAAATTGGTCCAAAAAAGCTAGCAATAGTATCTAGAATTGACAAAGAACCATTTTGACTTAATAGAGGTGTCCAAAGTATTCCAATAAAAAAACTGATTACTAATATAGTTAATCCTGATTTTTTTAAAGTCATAGTTTTTGGTAGCAGGTTAATAATTATATTTTGAGTTGGTATATAATTTGCAATTAAATTAGTTGATGTTGATGCAAATAAAATAAAAATTAATACAACTACAGTTAAAATAGTATTGTTTAATTTTCCTATAATATCAGTAGGATTTGTGAGTATTGACGAAATACTAATGTTATTACTTCTAAAATATATATCAGAGCCAACAATGATAGATAAAACCAAAAAAGAAAATAAAATTAAAGAAAACGCTAAAGATAAATTTCCTTTTTTTAATTCTTTTGTATTTTTTACATATCTGGAATAATCACCGAAATTTAATATCAAGATTGAGTAGTAAGCAAATAATGTCCCCGCAATACCTATCATATTAACTAATTTAAATTGGTTAAATCCGTAAGATATATTTAGCTTATCTTTTAATGTATCTAGTACGTACAATTCGCTATCTGAAATTAAAATTAGAAAAAATAAAAATAAACCAAAATAAACAAACATAGCTGAAAAATTGATAAAATTTTTTATTACTTTTTGACCATTGCTAAAGATTATGAACTGCATTATTAAAGTTAAAATAAATGATAGCCAATCAATCGAATTCATTGACATGAAATAAATTAAAAAAATTTCGTTATCCAAAAAATTGCTATCAATATTAAATAGGGTTATTCTTATTAAATAACCTATCGATTTAGAGATAAAAAAAGTTTGTACTCCAAAAAAAAATAAACCAACAAATCCTCTAAGAAGACTAATATACTTTGCTCCTAAGTAACCAGTTGAAATTCTTAAAAAAACTGGAAAAGGTATTCCGTGCCTTAATGATGGAGTGCCACCCAAATTTGAAAAAAAGCAAACTAAAATTGACGCTAATATTGAACCTAACAATACTTCATAAAAGTTAAGATTATAAAGTAAATACAGTGAACCTAATAAAGCAAAAGATATAATACTTTGTGTTCCAACGCTCCAAAAACAAAACAGGTCTTTCCAATTCCAGTTTTTATTTGTTGGGTTCACTGAAACTATTTCCCAATTTGTTAAATGAATATTTTGTTTATTAGGACTCACTATTACATAATAATCATATATAGATTACTGTCCATACAAGACAGATGGCAACCATAGCACTATTTTTGGAAATATTATAATAATAACCAGACCAATTATTTGAAGCACCATAAATTGCATCATTCCAAGATAAATATCTTTTAAATCCCATTCTGGAACAACGCCTTTTAAAAAGTAGGCTGATAATGCCACTGGAGGTGAAAGCCAGGCGGTTTGCAAATTTACTGCAACTAAAATAGCAAACCAAGTTAAATTAAATCCTAATGCTTCCACTAAAGGTAAAATGATAGGAATTATAATCATTACTATTGGAACCCATTCTAGGGGCCAACCTAATAAAAAAATCATTACCATTATCATTCCTAATATTAAGTATTTATTCATCTCTAACCCTAATAAAAACTCTGTAAGCAAAGTTGGCGTTCCTAATCTTGCGAATACAGCCCCGAAGAAGTTAGAAGCAGCAACTAAAACCATAATTAAAGCTGTTATTTCTAAAGTTTTTACAAGAGCCTCTTGTAATTTTGGTAAAGTTAGTTTTTTGTATGCGAGTGAAAGAAGAAGTGCACCCATAGCTCCACAACCTGCGGCCTCGGTTGGGGTAGCAAAACCAAATAAAATACTTCCTAGTGCAGCAAAGACTAATGCTGCAGGTGGAACAAGTCCAAGAAAGAACTCAATCCATACTTCTTTCATGCTAGCTGCTCTCATCTCTTGAGGCAATACTGGGCCCAGTTTAGGATTAATCATACATCTAATTGTTGTATATGCTGCATATAAAGAGGCGAGCAATATTCCTGGTAAAATTGCTGCTGCAAACAAATCTATTACCGGAATTTCCATTATTGGTCCCATAACAACAAGCATAATACTCGGCGGAATTAAGATACCTAAAGTACCTCCTGCAGTAATTGTTCCAGCTGCAAGTTTAACATCATATCCAGATCTATTCATAGATTTTGCAGCCATAATTCCTAGAATTGTTACAGATGCACCTACAATGCCTGTTGCTGCTGCAAATATTACAGATACGAATAATACAGCGTAATATAAAGAGCCTCTAACTTTTGCTAGCATTAATTGAAAAGCTGAAAATAGTCTCTCCATTAACCCTGCCTGTTCCATCATTATTCCCATAAAAACAAAGAGTGGGACTGCAGCAAGTGTTTGCTCAGTCATAACCATAGAAAATTGGAGGGTCATCAAATAAAATACCAGCTTCCCAAATCCTAAATAGCCAAATACGAAACCTAAAAATATTAAAGTGAAAGAGATTGGAAAACCAACGAATATTGCAAACAACATTACTCCAACTAAAATAAATCCCAAAACTGCTGGATCTATAAATTCAGCAATCATTTTGAATCTCCTGGCCATTCACCTTTTTTGGCCGCCCAATAGCTTTTAAATAATTCTGAAATACCTTGGAGAATTAAAAAA
>CACLEU010000007.1 GCA_902606075.1 uncultured Pelagibacteraceae bacterium | reverse complement strand
ATTTAATTCAGCTCTGATCCAACCCTTTTTAATTAAATTTATACCATCTGCTAAGTTTCCTTCCTTAATAAAACTCTCACCTAATATCATTTCACCAAATCCACTTAAAGGACTTGTTTCTTCGAACATTTTAATAATTTTTTTGGGATTAATATTTTTAGTACTTAATTTTTTTTCTGATAAATATTCTATCCGGCCAATTCTTGGATAACTTTTATTGTTTTCTAAAAATTCTCTATATAAACTGTAATTAGCATTATTTTGTTTTTCCAACAAATATCTCCAAACTATAAAATTATAAATAGATTTATTTTTTGCTCGCTTCGAAGTTTTAATTGCAGTTTCCCATTTTCTTTTTTCCATTAAAGAAATCGATTTTTTAGCGATTTCTGTATCTTTCTTACTGTAAAATTTTGACTTTAAAAATTTACCTTTTTTTTCAATCTTTTTTTTAGCAATTATTAATGGTTTACTTTTTGGAATTAAAATACCTAAATTGTTCTTTTTTTTATCCGACTCGACTGCAATTATTTTTTTTTCTTGTTTTATGGGTTTTTTTATTGGTAAAATTTCAGTTTTAAGCTCACTTAGAATTTTTTTTTCACTGGTAATAATTGGCTTTTTTTTTGGGATTATTAAGATTTCACTTTGAGCACTGAATAATAAATTCATGAAATAAAGTATTTTAATTAAAACTAAGGTTTTTTTAAATTTGTACATTTTTTAGTAAATGAATCGGTAATTTATGTTATAAGTTCATATGTTTAAAGGATCAAATGTTGCATTAATAACTCCTTTTAAGGATAATATACTAGACGAAGAAAACTATACAAAATTAATTAATTTTCATATTAAAAATGGCACTAATGGATTAGTTCCTGCGGGAACAACGGGTGAGTCTCCCACATTAAGTCATGATGAACATCAAAAAGTAATTGAGATTTGTGTTAAAGAGTCGGGTGGAAAAATTCCAGTCATTGCTGGCACAGGTTCTAACTCTACCGAAGAAGCCGTTTCGTTAACAAAACATGCTGAAAAAGCTGGAGCAGACGGAGCTTTAGTAGTAACACCTTATTACAACAAACCTACGCAAGAGGGATTATATCACCACTATAAGTCAATTAACGATAATACTAATTTGCCAATTATAATTTACAATATACCTAGTAGATGTGTGATTGATATGTCAGTTGATACTATGGCAAAATTATTTGAGTTAAAAAATATTGCTGGGGTTAAAGATGCTACGGGAGATTTAAATAGACTAGATCAGACTATAAAAAAATTAGGACCCGAATTTATCCAATTAACTGGCGAAGATGGCCTGGCATTTGAATTCAACAAAAGAGGAGGCGTAGGTATTATATCTGTTACAGCAAATATTGCTCCAAAGTTATGTTCTGAAATGCAAAGACTATCAAAATCAAGTGTTGAAGAAGATATAAAAAAAGCAGAAATTATTGATAAAAATTTACAACCTTTACACAAAGCTCTATTCATTGAAAGCAATCCTGCGCCAGTAAAATATGCAGCTAAAATTTTGGGGTTATGTAGTGACGAAATAAGACTTCCATTAGTAAAGATTAAAAAAGAAACTGAAAAAGAAGTTTACAAAGCCCTATCCTCTACAAAATTAATAAATTAATGAAAAAAAAAACCAATCCTGGTTTAAAAATTATATGTTTGAATAGGAAAGCATCATTTAATTATTTTTTTGACGATATTTATGAAGCAGGTATAATTTTAAAAGGTTCTGAAATAAAATCAGTAAGAAATGGAAAGGTAAACATTGCAGACTCTTATGCTATAGAAAGAGACGGAGAACTATATTTGGTTAATTCTCATATATCTTCTTATAAGCAGGCAAGTTTGTTAAATCATAATCCTATAGACGAGAGAAAACTCCTACTAAATAAAAAAGAAATAAATAAACTAATAGGAAAAATGCATAGGGACGGATTTACTTTAATACCAACACGAATGTATTTTAAAAAAGGAAAAGCAAAAATTGAAATAGCAGTTGCTAAAGGTAAAAAACAATATGATAAAAGACAGACAATTAAAAGAAGAGATTGGAATCGTGACAAATCAAGATATTTTAGAAAATCATCCTAAGCCAGTCTTCTTAGGTATTGGCTCAAATATTGGCGATAGAATTGCTAATATTAATAATGCTTGTTACTTGTTGAGCAGTTTTTGTAAAATATATAAAATTTCAAATTTTTATGAAACAAATTCTTGGCCTAATGAATCTTATCCAAAATATCTAAATATAATTTTAAAATGTTGGACAAATTTTCAACCCTACTTGTTATTAAAAAATATTAAAAATATTGAAAAGAAATTAGGTAGAAAAGAAAAAGTTAAAAATTCGCCAAGGACTTGTGATATTGATATAATTGATTTCAAAGGGCAAAAATATAATAAAGATAATATGAAAATACCACATCCACGTTTAATTGATCGCAATTTTGTTTTGTTTCCTTTATTTGAAATTGAAAAAGACTGGAAACATCCAAAAAACAACATTTCTATAGACAAATTATTAGAAAATCTTGATTTAAAATCTTTGAGAAGTATTAAAATTTTTTGAAAGTAATGATATAATTAAATATGCTTAAGTCTGAAGAATTAATTAATAAAGTTAAAGAGTATAATAAATTTTTAAATCCAGATGCATTAACAAAAGCATACAATTTTGCTCTTGATGCTCATAAAAAACAAAAAAGAGACGAAGGTGTGCCTTATATAAATCATCCAGTTGCAGTAGCTAATATATTATCAGATTTAAAATTAGATAGTGCCACTATCACAACTGGCTTGCTGCACGATACAATTGAGGATACAAAAGCCACTTATCAAAATATAAAAGAAGAATTTGGAAAAGAAGTAGCTGATTTAGTAGAGGGAGTTACTAAGATTTCTGTTTTTGAAAATAAAGCAATAGCTGAGCGAAACAAAGAAAAATTTTCCAAAGCAGAGAATTTTAGAAAATTAATTATAGCTACTTCTAAGGATATAAGAGTTTTACTGGTCAAGCTTGCAGACAGGCTGCACAACATGAGGACCATTAAATATGTAAAAGATAATGATAAAAGAATTAGAAAAGCACAAGAGACAATGGAAATCTATGCGCCCCTTGCCGACAGAATGGGAATGAATAGAATACGAGATGAGTTAGAGGACTTATCTTTTGAAGTTTTAAACAATGAAGCAAGGAAATTAATTAAAAACAGATTAGATGAAATTAAGTATAATAATTTAATTAATTTTAAATCTCTTTCAGAAGAGTTTACAAAAATATTAAATAATTCAGGTATAAATGTAAAAATCTTCGGAAGAGAAAAAACACCTTTTTCTATTTGGAGAAAAATTCAAAAAAAGAGAACCTCTTTAGAACAAATAACGGATGTTATAGGTTTTAGAGTTATAGTAGATGATATAAACGACTGTTATAAAGCGCTTGGGATTTTTCACTCAAAATGGAATTGTATTCCAGGACGATTTAAAGACTATATATCCTCACCAAAAATTAATAAATATCGATCTTTGCATACAGCAATTATAGGCCCAAATAAAAGACCAATAGAAATTCAATTAAGAACAATGCAAATGCATGAATTTGCTCAAAGAGGTATAGCTGCCCATTGGAAATATAAATCAAATGAAAAATTTAATTCATTAACATGGAAAGAATACGATTGGCTTAAAGACTTAGTAGAAATTATCGAGAGAAACAAAAATCCAGAACACTATTTTGAATATACAAAACTTCAAATGTTTCAAGAAAATGTTTTTTGCTTCACACCCAAAGGTTCTGTAATAAAATTACCAAAAAATGCAACACCAGTTGATTTTGCTTATGCAGTACATACACAAATTGGGGATACTGCTATAGGTTGTGAAATTAACGGTAATGAAAGTCCCTTACAAAGTATATTAAGAAATGGTGATGTAATTAAGATAATAACTTCAAAAAAAGTTTCGCCTTCATTACATTGGCTTTCATCGACTAAGACTGGGAAAGCAAGGTCCGCCATAAGAAAATATTGGCAATATAGAGAAAATACAAAAGAGATAGATAAAAAATACAATACCTCTCTTTGGGTTTCGCTTCCTGATAAACCGGGAATCCTTGGCGATGTTACTTCTTTAGTAGGAGAAAATGAAATTAATATTTCAAGTGTAGAAATGACGGAAAAAACAAAAACCTCAATAAACTTTAAATTTAATTTAATAATCTCCGATCTCAAAAACTTTACAAAACTTCTAAGTGAGTTAAAACAGAGACAATATAGATTTAAAATAATTAGACATACTAATAAAAAATATGCTTTCTTTAAAAAATTCTTTAAAGGTCTTAAAAAAAACTAATGCTTTACTAGAGGGTCACTTCATTTTATCCTCAGGACTACATTCTGCCCAATACGTACAATGCGCAAAACTTTTAAGTCAACCTAAAATTTCAAGTAAATTCGTTCAATCACTTGCAACAAAGATAAAAAAAGAAATAAAAAGAGTAGATATAATTCTATCGCCCGCTATGGGTGGAATTATAATAGGTTATGAAATAGGAAGAATACTAGGCAAAGAAACTATTTTTTGTGAAAGAGTAAAAAAAAAATTTAAGTTAAGAAGAGGTTTTGCAATAAAAAAGAAATCAAGAGTACTTATCGTTGAAGATGTTATTACTACTGGTAAATCAAGTTTAGAATGTGTTAAATTAATTAAAAATTATAATGCTAAATTAGTAGGTTTTGCTTGTTTAATAGATAGATCCGATGAGAAAAAATTTAAAAAAAAAATAATATCACAAATAAAATTAAAAATACCTACTTTTAAAAGAAATAATTTACCAGAAAAACTAAAAAAAATTAACATTACTAAACCAGGTAGTAGATTTTTAAAATGAAAAGATTAGGCATAAACATTGATCATGTTGCAACATTAAGAAATGCACGAGGAGAAAGTCATCCTGATATTATCGAAATTGCTAAAATTGTAAAAAAATCAGGAGCTGACTCTATAACTGTTCACTTAAGAGAGGATAGAAGGCATATTAAAGATCACGATTTAAAAATGCTATGTAAGAAAAATTTTTTTATAAATTTGGAAATTGCATCTAATTTAAAGATGATGAAAATAGCAATTAAAAATAAGCCTAAATTTGTTTGTTTAGTACCAGAAAAAAGAAATGAGATCACTACCGAAGGAGGTATAAATCTAAAAAAAAACTATAGATTGATCAAAAAAATTATAAAAAAATTAAATCAAAATAAAATTAGAACAAGTTTATTTATAGACCCAACAATTAATAATCTAATGCTTTCTAAAAAAATTGGCACAAATTGTGTTGAACTACATACTGGAAAAATTTCTAGACTTATTAAAAACAAGAAAAAATATAAAAAAGAATTTTTAAAAATACAAAAATGTGCAATATTTGGAACGAAAAACAATATTGAAATTCATGCTGGACATGGTTTAGACTATAAAACTGCAAAGATCTTATCTAAAATTTCACATATTACCGAATATAATATTGGTCATTTTGTAATAGGCGAAAGTATAAAAATTGGTATATCTAAAGTCATACAAAAATTTAAAAAAACAATAAAATAAAATGAAAATATTTGGTATAGGTGTCGATATAATCGACAACATTCGTTTTAAAAAATTGGCAAATAAAAAACAATTTATTAATCGAATTTGTAGTGCAAAAGAATTGTCAATTTTAAAAAATAAAAGAAATAAAGAATTATTTTTATCAAAAAGATTTTCTGCTAAAGAGGCTTTTGTAAAATCATTAGGCAGCGGTTTTAGAAATAATTTATGTTTTAACGATATCTCAATATTGAATGATGCAAAAGGTAAACCATATTTTAAATTTAATCGAAAATTATTAAATATATTAAAAAAAAAATATAAATTATTAAAATTCAAAGCTTATTTATCATTATCAGATGAAAAAAAGCATTCCATCGCTTTTGTAATATTACAAAGACTAAAATGAAAAAGATTATTATAGAAAATATAAAAACAATATTATACGCACTGGCTATAGCAATTTTAATAAGATCTTTACTATTGCAACCATTTTATATTCCATCCTCCTCAATGGAACCGTCATTATTAGTTGGAGATCGACTTTTCGTCACAAAATTATCATATGGTTACAGCAAACATTCTTTTCCATTCAGTTTAGGACCTATTAAAAACAGAATATTATTTACTGAACCTAAGCGTGGAGACGTAATAGTATTTAAAACCCCATCTGATAATAGAACTGATTATATCAAAAGATTAATAGGATTGCCGGGAGATAAAATTCAATTTATTGATGGCAATTTGTATTTAAACAACATTGAAATATTAAAATCTAAAATAAAATTTAATTCTAATATTTATTGTGGAAATTTTTCTGTTGAAACGAATGTGTTTAAAGAAAAATTATTAAATAGTAAAGAATATTTAACCACTTATTATAAAAATGGAAGTTTTCAGAATTCGGATGAGTTTATAGTTCCTAAGGAGCATTATTTCTTTCTAGGTGATAATAGAGACTGCTCAAAAGATAGTAGATTTTTATCAAGTGTTGGATATGTTCATAAAAATAACCTGGTAGGAAAAGCTCAGTTTATTTTTTTTTCAACGAATATAAAAGAGGGCAGTGTCTTTAAATTTTGGGAGTGGAAAAAAATTTTAAGAATTGAAAGGTTTTTTAAAAAAATAGTTTAATGAATAATAATCTAAATAATTTTCAAAAAAAAATTGGAATTAATTTCAAAAATCATAAATTACTTTTAAAATGCTTTACACACAAAAGTTTTAATCCGATTGATAATAATGAAAAACTGGAATTTCTTGGTGATAGGGTGTTAGGCTTGATAATATCGCAAAACTTGCTTAAATTTTTTCCACAAGATAAAGAAGGAGATTTAGATAAAAAATTGGCATCTCTTGTTAATAAAAATCAATGCGCGATAATTGCAAAAAATATTAATCTTGAAGAATATATTTTGATTAAAAATTCAAAAAACAATTCAAATATTGAAAACAAAGTCTTATCAGATTGTTTGGAGTCTGTAATTGGATGTATTTACTTAGATCAAGGTTTAGAAATCGCGGAAAAATTTATTATAAAAAATTGGAAAAAATATCTAAATAAAAGTCTCATAACGGAAAGGGATTCAAAAACCAAATTACAAGAATATTCTTTAAAACTTTATAAATCATTACCTGTATATAAATTATTGGATAATAAAGGACCTCGACATAAACCATTAATAAAAGTTTCAGTGAAAATTAAAAATTCTAAGAATCTTATCGCAACAGGTAACTCAAAAAAAGAAGCTGAACAAAAAGCTGCAAAAAAACTTTTAGCTAATCTTAAAATAATATGATTTGGTCAGATAGAGGATTTTTATTATCAAAAGTTATTTTTCAAGAAAATTCTATTATCGCAAATTTTTATACAAAAAATCACGGTAAATCTTCAGGTATAATTTACGGTGCTACATCAAAAAAAATTAAAAGTTATTTACAAAATGGTAATGAATTATATTTAGAATATCATTCAAAAAATGATAATACTCTAGGGTATTTTAAGGCAGAAATTATAAACCCTTTTACAGCAAAATTTTTTCAAGATAAAAAAAAACTTAATTGTATTATTTCTATGTTAGCGCTCATAAAAATTTTAACAGTAGATGGACAAGAAAATATTAGAATATACAAACTTTTAGATGATTTTTTTATATTACTTAATAAAGAAAATTGGGAGATTGATTATGTTTTCTGGGAACTAAGTTTGCTAAAATTTATAGGTTATGACCTAAATATCAAAGAATTTTGCAAATATGAAGTTATAAGTAACCAAAAGAAATATTTTATACAAAATTCAACAAAAAAATTAATTGTTCCTAATTTTCTTATTGAAAAAGATAATGAAAATATAATAGACAAGGATATTTACAACTCATTAAACTTAATTAGTGAATATATGAAAAAAAATATTTTTATTCCTAATAATATAAATTTTCCTAGTGTAAGACAAAATTTTATTAATCACTTTAAATAACTATTTTAGTATTTTATCCAAAAAATCCGCATAATAACTTACTATTGCATTTGCTCCGGCTCTTTTAAAAGATAACAAAGTTTCGTAAACAGATTCTTGTTTTAAAATTTTATTTTTTATAGCATTTGTTATTAAGCTATATTCTCCTGACACTTGGTAAGCTAAAACAGGTATTTTGAAATTATCTTTAACTTCCTTTATTATATCTAAATAAGGTAAACCAGGTTTTACCATAACCATATCTGCGCCTTCTTTTATATCTATTGCTACTTCTCTTATAGCTTCATTCAAATTACTATAATCCATCTGATAACTTTTCTTGTCTCCTTTCAGACTTTTTTTTGAACCAATTGCATCTCTAAATGGTCCATAGAAAGAAGAAGAATATTTTACAGCGTAGGACAAAATTTGAACTTTTTCATATCCGTTTTTATCAAGTTCTTTTCTTATTTCTCCAATTCTGCCATCCATCATATCTGATGGCGCGATTATATCGCAACCCATCTGAGCCTGTAATAATGACTGTTTAACTAAAACTTTTATAGTTTCATCATTTAGAATTTCCTTCTTTTTAAGTAATCCATCATGCCCATGTGAAGTATAAGGATCAAGTGCAACATCACACATGATACCAATTTTATTCTTATACTTTTTTTTGATTTTTACGATGGCTCTAGAAATTAAATTGTCTTCATTTAAAGCTTCTGAACCGTATAAATCTTTCAATTTTTTATTGATTTGTGGAAATAACGCGATCATAGGTATTTTATTTTTAATTGCTCTATCAATTATTCCAGATAAATTATCAATACTGTATCTATAAACACCAACCATTGATTTTATTTGAATTTTTTTATTTTTACCCTCTGTAATAAATATAGGTAAAACAAAATCACTTCCTGAAAGAGTATTCTCTCTAACTAGTCTTCTTGACCAGTCCTCTTTTCTCAATCTTCTCATCCTTAATTTTGGATATTTTCCAGTGATAATCATTGTTAAATATATGCGACAATAGTAATATATATAAATATAGTCTATAAGCTATTAATAAAAAAGTTACTATGTCACTATCATTTAATGATTTCCAAAAACAAAATGTCAAATTTGATATTGAAAAACTTAAAGAAGCTTATCACCAAATATTAAAAATTAAAGATTTTCAGGGTGTTGGGGGCGTTTCTAATTTTGGGGCTATTTCTTTGACACAAATACCTGGAGATCCAGACTCTATTAAAGGTAATAAAGCGAGAGGTGTTTTTTGGACCAAACCAGATCAAACTGGCAAAGAAGTTGTTAGAGATCAAATGATTGATGAGGCCTCTTACTCAGAATTTATTGAGGATTTTAAAGATACATATTTTAAGGAAGTAGTAGAGACTTTACAAAAAAATTATAAAATTGGCCGAGTGAGAATTTTACTTAAAAAACCTAGATCTACATTAAGTTGGCATAGAGATCCAGAACCAAGATTGCATATTCCTATAATAACAAATCCAGGCTCAATTATGGTCATAGATAATGTTGCTAAACATATGCCCGCAGATGGTTCAGTTTGGATTACAAATAACAGAAAATATCATAATGCTTTTAATGGTGGTGAGGAAAATAGGATACATTTAGTAGCATGTGTTTTAAACTACAAATTTAATTAAATTGAAAATTTTTATTTCATCAGATCACGCAGGATTTATTTTAAAAAATGAAATAATTAAGAAATTAAATAAAAGGAAATACAAAATTACAAATTTAGGACCTTATACTAATAATTCTGTAGATTACCCAATCTTTGCAAAAAAAGTGGCAAAAAAGGTGTCAAAAAATAAGTCATATTTTGGTATATTGGTGTGTGGATCAGGCACAGGTATGGCAATGGCAGCAAATAAAGTAAAGAAAATAAGGGCAGCCATGTGTTATAATGTGAAAAATACGAAATTATCTAGATTGCATAATAATGCAAATATTATTACAGTAGGATCTAGGCTAATAAGTAAAAATTTAGCTATTAAATTAATTAATGTTTTTTTAAAAACTAAATTTGAAGGTGGTAGACACTTAAGGAGAATTAAAAATATTTAAATATGTCTAGTGAAAAAAAATACATAAACTCAGATTTTCAAAATTTTTTTGAAGACAATCTTTCTACATCAGATCCTGAAATTTATAAGGCAATTAATGAAGAGCTTTCAAGACAACAAGAACATATAGAGTTAATTGCATCTGAAAATATAGTTTCAAATGCATTGTTACAAGCCCAAGGATCTGTCCTGACAAACAAATATGCAGAAGGTTATCCGGGAAAAAGATATTACAATGGATGTGATCATGTTGATACGGCTGAGACCTTGGCAATTGATAGAGTTAAAAAATTATTTGATTGTAAATTTGCAAACGTACAGCCTCATTCGGGTGCTCAAGCTAATGGTGCTGTTTTCTTAGCTTTGTTAAAACCTGGGGACACAATTTTAGGAATGAGTTTAAACTCTGGTGGTCATTTAACTCACGGCTCCAAGGCATCTGTTTCTGGTAAATGGTTTAATGCAATAAGCTATGAAGTTGATAAGGAAACTGAATTATTAGATTATAAAGATATTGAAAATAAAGCCATTGACCATAAGCCCAAGTTAATAATTGCAGGAGGTAGTGCTTATTCTAGAGTTATAGATTTTAAAAGATTCAAAGAAATTGCAGAAAAAGTTGGAGCCTATTTGATGGTTGATATGGCACATTTTTCAGGACTAGTAGCTGGCAAGGGTTATCCAAATCCAGTTGATCATGCAGATGTTGTAACTTCAACAACTCATAAAGTATTTAGAAGTGCACGAGGGGGAATAATTTTGACAAACAGAGAAGATCTATCTAAAAAATTTAATTCTGCAGTTTTTCCAGGATACCAAGGTGGGCCATTAATGCATGTTATTGCTGCTAAAGCTGTTGGTTTTTTAGAAGCACTTAAACCAGATTTTAGAAATTATATATCAAACGTTCTTGCAAATGCTAAGATGTTGGCTGAAACATTAAAAAATAATGGATTTAAAATTTATTCGGGTGGTACTGACACACATTTGATGTTGGTTGATTTACGTCCATTCAATGTAAAAGGTAATATGGCGGCAGATAGTTTATGTAGAGCTAATATAACTTGTAATAAAAATGGAATACCTTTTGATACAGAAAGCCCCATGATAACTTCGGGTATTAGATTAGGCACTCAAGCAGCTACAACAAGAGGGTTTGGATTAGAAGAATTTAAATTAGTAGGTAATTTAATTACCAAAGTAATTAAAGGGTTATCAACTAATCAAGAAGATAATAGTAAAGTTGAGAGTGAAGTGAGAAAAGAAGTTATTGATCTTTGCTCCAAGTTTCCGATTTATAAAAATTTAAGATAACATAAAAATGATTTGTCCCTGTAAAAAAGGCGAAACATCAGTAGTTGACTCTAGACCAACAGAGGATGGAACTGCAATTAGAAGAAGAAGACTTTGCACTGTTTGTGGTGAGAGGTTTACAACTTTTGAAAGAATTCAAATAAGAGAGCTATTTATTGTTAAAAAAAATGGAAGAAAATCACCTTTTGATAGAGATAAATTATCTAAGTCAATTTATATAGCATTGAAAAAAAGGCCCATTGACAGCGATACAGTAGAAAAATTTATTACAAAAATTTCAAATTCTTTGGAAGAAATGGGGCAAAATGAAATATCGTCTAGCGCTATAGGAACTATGGTTATGGATGGTCTCAAAAACTTAGATCCTGTAGCCTATGTTAGATTCGCATCTGTATACAGAAATTTCAGGGAAGAGAAAGATTTCGTTCAATTTGTAGACAAAATAGATGTCTTCAAAAAACGATAAATTTTATCTTAAATTAGCTTTAAATTTGGCCAAACAAAATGAGGGTTTGACCGGTGGAAACCCGTCTGTTGGTTGCATTATAGTTAAAAATAATAAAATTTTATCACTCTCAAAAACATCAATTAATGGAAGACCTCATGCAGAAGACAATGCTATTCGTTTAGCGAATACAAATGATTTAAAAGGTTCTACTATTTATGTAACTTTAGAGCCATGTACACATCATGGGAAAACACCACCTTGTACCAATTTAATAATTAAAAATAAAATATCAAAAATTGTATATGGATCTAATGATATTGATGAAAGAACTGCCAATAAATTAAAAGAAGTTTTGAAAAACCATAATATTTCTACAAAACAAATTAGAATGAATGAAATTACTGATTTTTACAAAAGTTACTTTTATATTAGGAAAAACAAATTTCCTTATATTACGGCTAAATTAGCTTGCTCTAATGATTATTATATTTATTCAAAAAAAAATAAAAACATAACTAATGAATTATCTAGAAAAACTTCACATTTATTAAGATATAAGAATAACGCAATATTAATTTCATCTAAAACTTTAAATAAAGATAATCCATTTTTAGATTGTAGAATTAATGGTTTAGAAAATTATTCACCTATAAAAATTATTTTAGATAAAAACTTAAATTATAAAAAAAATCTTAATATCTTTAAAAATAACACAAAAAAATGCATTTTTTTTTATAACAGTTCTGATAAAAAAAAATTATCTATACTTAAAAAGAATAAGATAAAGCATTATAAAGTTAATTTAGATAATCAAAATAATCTAGATTTTACAGAAATTAAAACGAAATTATTTAAATTGAATATAAATTATCTATTAATAGAGGGTGGCAAAGAATTAACTAAATCTTTTATACAAAAAAAACATATTAATCAATTTTTTCTATTTAAAAGTGGCAAAAATTTAAATACAAATGGACAATTGAAGATAAAGGAAATAGTTAATCAATTAAATAATAAATTTAAAAACAAAATGAATTTAGATATTCATCTAAATGAGGACAAGGTTATCAATTATAGTTAATTATGTTTAATGGTATTATTTTTAATAAAGGGATTGTAAATAAGATTAAAAAAAGCACTAAAGGTGTAAATATTTTCGTCAAAAGCAATCTAAGAGTTAAAAAAAAAGACTTAGGTATTTCAATATGTTGTGACGGTGTTTGTTTAACAATGGTATCACTCAAGAATAAAGTAATGGAATTTTATTTATTAAAAGAGACAATGAATAGATCTAAATTTAAGAATATATCAATAGGAGACAAGATAAATCTTGAATTACCAATAAAATATGGTCAAAAAATTTCGGGTCATTTGTGCCAGGGTCATGTTGACTGCACATCAAAGGTAAATAACATTATTAAGAAAGGTAAATCAAGAATTTATGATTTCACAATCGATAAAAATAATTTATCATATTTGATACCTAAAGCATCAATTCTTTTAAATGGCGTATCACTAACGATATCTAAAGTTACAAAAAAAGGATTTCAAGTATGGTTGATACCTCACAGTTTAAAACTGACAAATCTTACAGATCTTAAAATAGGTCAATTAGTTAATGTTGAAATTGATATCTTATCCAAATATATAAAAAAACATTATGGTAAAAAGTAATTATACTTCAATAGACAAAATCATACATTCAGCCAAAAGGGGTGAAATGTACATTTTAGTAGATGATGAAAATCGTGAAAACGAAGGAGATTTAGTTGTACCAGCATCAAACGTATCATCTAACAAAATTAATTTTATGGCTAGATATGGTAGGGGGTTAATTTGTTTAGCTATAACAGATAAACAAGCTAAAAAATTAAATCTATCATTGATGTCGCCAATTAATAATTCAAGAAATCAGACTGCCTTTACTGTTTCAATTGAGGCTAAAAAAGGTGTTACAACTGGTATTTCTGCAAAAGATAGATCCAAAACAATCAAAACTGCAATTAAAGATAAAGTAAAAAAAGAAGAAATAGTTTCACCTGGTCATATTTTTCCAATTATATCTAAAGATGGAGGCGTATTGGTTAGAGCTGGCCACACAGAAGCATCTGTAGATATTTCGAAACTTGCTAAAAAAAATCCTTCAGCAGTTATATGCGAAATAATGAACGATAAAGGAATAATGACAAAAGGAAAAGAACTCTTTGAATTTGCAAAAAAGCACAATTTAAAAATTGGTAAAATAGAAGACCTTATCTCTTATAGGCTAAAAAATGAAAAATTAATTAAATTGAAGAAGAGAGATGAAATAGTAATTAATAATCAGAAATTTTTAATTAAAGTTTTTGAAAATTTATTGGATGGTTCTGAAAATTTTGCACTTATCAAAGGCAAAATTAAAACAAACAAAAATATCAGAGTTAGAGTAATATCATCAAATATTGTAGAAAATTATTTAATGGGCAAAAATCTGCCTAATTCGTTTAGCAAAACTCTAAAATATTTCCAAAAGTTTAATAATTGTGTTCTTATATTTATAAGAGACACAAATATAAAATCTGTTTCATCAACTTTGCGGAACTTAAAATCAGAAAATATTAAGAGGTCATCTGATCAATTAATCAGAAATTATGGTATAGGTGCTCAAATTATTAAATCATTAAAAATTAAGAATATGATTTTAGTTACAAGATCTCCAAAAAAAGTTGTAGGTCTAGAGGGATTTGATATAAAAATAGTCAAACAAGAAATTATAAAATGAGAAAAAAAGTTCTTATAGTAATCTCAGATTATTACAAAAATATATCTAAAAGTTTACTTACAAGTTGTAAAAAAAATCTAAACGAGAATATTATCTTTAAAATAATTAGTGTTCCTGGTGTATTTGAAATACCTGTTACAATTTCAAAAAATATAAAAAAATTTGACGGTTTTATTGCTATAGGTTGCGTAATCAAAGGAAAAACTGCACATTTCGATCTGATATCAAAATCGGTTATAGATGGCATAATAGATATTAGCATAGAAAGCAAAAAACCTGTGGGTAATTGTATTCTAACTTGTTTTAATTACAAACAAGCTGTAGCTAGAAAAGACAAAGGTAAAGAGGCAGCATTAGCTATAAATAGTATTTTGTCCCAATAAAGAATATTTTAACAATGAAACCAATATACAGCCCTAAAAATAATCCAAGGGTTATAATCATACAACTTTTATATGGAAAATATTATAATTCTGACCAGAAAATATTAATTCCAAAACATAGGTTTAAAAAGTTTATTAAGGATATTGTCTATGGGACTATAGAGAGAGATGAAATTATAAATGGAGAGATCCAAAAATATTTAACTGAAGACTTGAATATAAAAAAACTTGATAAAGTTTTTTTAATAATCTTAAAAAGTGCTATATTTGAACTTTTGTATAAACCTTCAAGATCATCTAAAATTATAATTAAAGAATATTTAAATGCATCTAATTTTTTTGTTGAAGATTCAAAAACAAAATATCTTAACGCTTTATTAGACAAAATTTCAAAAAATTTAAGATTACAAAATGAATGAAAGTTATTTAATTAATAAATATTTCTCTAAACTAGTTAGGAACAATCCATCAGCATTGAGTTTGAATGATGATGTTTTTTATGATAAAAAAAGTAATAATGTTATTTCAGTAGATACATATGTTGAAAAAACTCACTTCCCAGATTTTAAAAACCCAGATTTAATAATAAAAAAAATAATACGTGCATCAATATCTGACTTGATCTGTAAAGGTGTAACACCAAAATATTACTTTTTGTCAGGTAGCGGTAATAGTAAAAATTTTAATAAAATTAATTTAAGAAAAATTTCTAATTCTTTAAAATCTGAACAAAAAAAATATTCCATTAAATTGTCTGGAGGAGATACTGTTTATTCAGAAAAAATTTCTTTTACCGTTATATCTCTTGGTTATAGTAAAAAAATTATTAAAAGAAATAATGGCAAAATTAATGATGATTTATATGTAACCGGTGATCTTGGGGATAGTTTTGTTGGATTAAAATATTTACAAAAAAAAAAGTATTACAGAAATATCTACAAAAAATATTTTATTCAAAAATTTTACTTACCAACAATAAATTTAGATTTTTCCAAACATCTATCTAAGTTTGCCAATACATCTATTGATATATCTGATGGTCTATTGATTGATTTGGTTAAAATGCTTAACAAACAGAATTTATCTAGTGAAATTTATTACAATAAAATACCATTATCAAAAAAATTGATGCTTTTTTTAAAAATTAATAATCTAGATGAAAAAAAATTCATTTTTAATGGTGATGATTATCAAATTTTATTCTCTGCTCCTAAATGTAATAGAATTAAAATTAATAAACTTGCAAAAATAACTAAAACTAAAATTAGTAGAATTGGTAAGATTACATTAAAAAAAAAACACAAGTTTACGCTATTAAACGGAAATAAAAGTGTAAAATTATCAAAAATGCCTGGGTATGAGCATAATTTTTTTTAATATTTTATTGCCTTTTATGTTTTTTTTTGTATTGTCCGATTTTTAAAATCTAAATTATGCTTGATAATACAGAAACAATTTTAATATACACAATATTCGCTGGTTTATTATCTATTGTTTACGGTTATTTTACAGGTAAAAATATTTTAAGTTCGAGTCCAGGTAATTCAAAAATGCAAGAGATTGCATCAGCTATTCAAATTGGTGCAAAAGCATATTTAAATCGACAATATAAAACTATTGCAATAGTTGGCGTTGTAGTTCTGGTTATTGTAAGTTTTTCATTTAGTGTTTTAGTTGGTTTAGGTTATTTAGTTGGTGCTACACTCTCGGGTATAGCCGGATACGTTGGTATGTTAGTATCAGTCCAGGCAAATGTAAGAACAGCAGAGGCATCAAGAAAAGGATTAGCAAGCGGTTTAGATGTAGCATTTAAATCAGGCGCTGTTACTGGAATGTTAGTTGCAGGCTTAGCATTATTATCAATTGCTGTTTATTATTATTTGTTATTAAAATTTAATATTGATGAAAGAGAAATAGTTAATGCTTTAGTTGCATTGGGTTTTGGAGCATCACTCATTTCTATATTTGCAAGATTAGGTGGTGGTATCTTTACAAAAGGAGCTGATGTTGGAGCTGACTTAGTTGGAAAAGTAGAAGCAGGAATTCCTGAAGATGATCCAAGAAATCCAGCGGTAATAGCTGACAATGTTGGAGACAATGTTGGTGATTGTGCTGGAATGGCTGCAGATTTGTTTGAAACATATGCTGTTACAATTGTAGCAACAATGGTTTTGTCATCTATATTTTTTCCTGGAGACATGAAAATGATGATATATCCTCTTTCTATTGGAGGTGCTTGTATATTAACATCAATAATTGGAACTTTTTTTGTAAAATTAGGAAAAAGCAAAAATGTAATGAATGCTTTATATAAAGGTTTTGTAGTTTCTGCTGTTTCCTCATTAATAATTTTATACCCAGTTACAGACTATGTTCTAGGACTAGATAACGCTTATACTCTTAAAGATAAATCGTTCACAGGAATGAGTTTGTATTATTGTGGTATAATTGGTTTAGTTATCACTGGATTATTAATTTGGATCACAGAATATTACACTGGGACTAATTATAGACCTGTTAGAAGTGTTGCTAGTTCGTCAACAACTGGTCATGGAACAAATGTTATACAAGGTTTGGCGATATCTTTAGAAGCAACAGCAGTACCTGCATTAATCATTGTTGCGGGTATACTTACAACAAATAATATTGCAGGATTATATGGCATAGCTATTGCTGTAACTACTATGTTAGCACTTGCGGGAATGGTTGTGGCTCTAGACGCCTATGGCCCAGTGACCGATAATGCTGGTGGAATTGCAGAAATGTCAAAATTACCAAATAATGTCAGAAAAACAACTGATGCATTAGATGCTGTTGGAAATACTACAAAAGCTGTAACGAAGGGATATGCGATTGGTTCAGCTGGTTTAGGTGCATTAGTTTTATTTGCAGCTTATACAGAGGATATTAAACATTTTTCAAAAGTAGCTGGTTCAAATCTAGAGGGAATTATTGTAACTTTCGATTTATCTAATCCATACGTCGTAGTTGGTTTACTTATAGGTGGTATGTTACCTTATCTTTTCGGTTCAATGGGAATGCAAGCTGTTGGTAGAGCAGGTGGTGCAGTTGTTATTGAAGTTAGAAGGCAGTTTAAAAAATATCCAGGCATAATGAAAAAAAAACAAAAACCAGATTATGCAAAACTCGTAGATTTACTTACAGTTGCAGCTATTAAAGAAATGATATTACCATCACTTCTTCCTGTACTTTCTCCTATAGTTTTATATTTGGCTATTTTATTTATAGGCGGTCAAGTTGCTGCCCTAGCATCTGTAGGAGCAATGTTATTAGGTGTAATTATTACTGGTTTATTTGTTGCTGTTTCAATGACCGCAGGTGGTGGAGCATGGGACAATGCAAAAAAATATATTGAGGATGGCAATTTTGGTGGAAAAGGGTCCGAAGCGCATAAAGCTGCAGTTACAGGTGATACTGTAGGCGATCCATATAAAGATACAGCAGGTCCCGCGGTAAATCCGATGATAAAAATTACCAACATTGTAGCGTTACTTTTATTAGCAGTTATAGCAGGATAAATTTTTATAATTTTATTTTGTTCCTTTTTCCCTTTTTTTCTTTCTAACACCAAGTGGGTCGTTAATTTTTTGTCTCAAACTAGATAAAAAATTATATATGAAATCTCTTTTTACTAAACTTTCAGATCTGCTAGAGTCGAATTTTATATCATTCATAGCATCAATATCATAAAAATCTTTTTTAGCTAAAATACCTCTCTCATCAATTTCTAAAACCATTACATTATTAACAATAAGCTTTCTTCTTCCAAAAAAATGAGAATTAGTAATTTTTCTTTCGATATAAATCCAAACATCGTTATCAAACGAACTTTTTGTAGATGGTTCTCCAAAAATACTTAAAATATCATTTACATTCGTTTCATTTACATAAATTTTCTTTTCTTTTTTATCTAAATAATACACCCCATGATGATCGTCTACTAAATTGAAAGAACAATTTGAAATTAGGATAAAAATAGCTATAAAAAAAATAAATTTCATGAATATAGAATATATAAATATATATAATAATTTAATAAATCTCTCTAGAAATAAAACTCTTTTTGTGTATTTTACAGATAAAGACACTTTTTCTGATAGACTTTTAATATTTTTATTCCATTTAGCTTTTTTTTTAAAAAATTTTAAAACGCAAACAGATAAAGAATATCTTCAAAAATTTTATGATTATACTTTTCGACAAATAGAACTTGATATAAGAGAAATTGGTTATGGAGATCAGTCGGTTAACAAAAAAATGAAAACTTACGTTAATATGCTTTATTCTATAATTGATAAAATTGATAAATGGGAAACTTATGATTTGAACAAAAAAATGAGTATTCTTAATTTATATATTGAAATCAAAGATAATAACGAAAAATTTATTGACTATTTTGATAGGTTTTCAATTTATTTGAGAGAAATAACTTTAAATTCGTTAGCAAAAAGTGTAATAGATCATAAATTTTAAATTATGGCTGTTCCAAAACGTAAAACAACTAAATCTAGATCTGGTAAAAGACGCTCTCACATTAAGTTCGTTACAAAAAATATTGTCGAAGATAAAAAATCTGGAGAATACAGATTATCTCATCATCTTGATCTAAAAACTGGCACATATAAGGGAAGACAAGTTTTAGATCCTAAGGAATAATTTTTTTTAATATGCAAAATAAAATTAAAATTGCAGTTGATGCAATGGGTGGTGAAAATTCACCAAAAAAAGTGATTGATGGAATATTAGAAAATTACAAAGAAAACAAAGATGTAGTTTACAATATTTTCGGAGATTTGGAAAAAATAGAAATATTTTTACCAAAGAATTATAACAAAGATGTTTTTAATATAACTAATACCAAAAATAAAATTTTAGATACAGACACACCCTTATCTGCGGCGAAAAAAGGAAAGGATACAAGTATGTGGCTTACCATCAAAAGTCTTAAAGACAATGATTCTGATGTTGCTATATCTGCCGGTAACACAGGAGCATTATTCGTTATTTCAAAATTAAATTTAAGCATGATTGAGAATATAGATAAACCTGCATTAGCAGCTCTTTGGCCAAATAAAAAAAATTTTAATGTTGTTTTAGACCTCGGTGCAAATATTGAGTGCAATGAAAAAAATTTAATGGATTTTTCAATTATGGGCTCTTCGTTATTTAAGTCATTGTTTCCAACGTATCAAGCTGTTGTTGCATTATTAAATGTTGGATCAGAAGAATTAAAAGGGAATGATATAATTAAAAAGGCTTATCAAAATTTACAAAATAAAAAAAATGAAAATTTTAGTTTTCATGGATATGTTGAAGGAAATCAAATAATGGATGGAAACGTTAACGTTGTAGTAACTGATGGATTTACTGGAAATATAGCACTTAAGACAGCTGAGGGCACCGCTAATTTTATCATAAATGAATTTAAATCTTCAATGACATCGAATTTTTTTGGTAAAATATCGAGTTTAATTAACTTTAGAAATCTAAAAAAAGTTAAAAGAAAATTGGATCCTAGGCTGTATAATGGTGCAATATTAATCGGTTTAAACTCACCTGTCGTGAAAAGTCATGGCTCCACAGATTATATTGGTTTTTCTCATTCTTTAAATGTATGTATTAAAATAGTTAAAAATAGCTTGATACAAAAAATTAAAGATAACATTAATAAATGAGATCAAATGTAACAAAAAAAGATATTGTAAATTCTATTTATATGCAACTAGGATTTTCAAAAAAAATTTTAGATGTTATTCTAGAAGATATATTAAATATAATCGTAGAAAACATTAAAAAAAATAAAAAATTAAAAATCGCAAAATTTGGTACTTTTGAAATTAGACGAAAAATGAAAAGGATGGGAAGAAACCCAAAAACTAAAGAAACAAAAGTTATTTCCGAAAGAAATGTTGTATTATTTAAACCATCAAAAGAATTTAAAAAATTTATTAATAATGCCATATAGATCAAAAAATTCGTATAAAACTATAAGCGAGGTAGTAAAAATTTTGAATTTAAATTGCCTAGATAATAAGAATAATAAGCCACATACTTTAAGATTTTGGGAAAAACAGTTTAAACAAATTAAACCAAAAAAGATTAATAATAGACGCTATTATGATCAAAAAAATATAGATGTTTTATTAAAGATACAATTTTTGCTTAAAAATCAAGGAATGACAATCAATGGTGTAAAAAAGATTTTAAACAGTAATAATTTAAATATTGACGAAAATGAAAAAAAAAATATAAATTCTATGAATATTAAGTATAGAATTAATAAAATTTATAATTTAGTAAAATATTTAAAAAAAAATTAAATGGCCAAAAAATCACATGTAAAAGTAAGACTAGTTCCAGAGGCTAAACCTGATAGTCCCTTTTTTTATTATGTTAAAAAACCTTCTGGTGGAGAAAAGGCAAAAATAAAATTAAAAGCTAAAAAATATAATCCAGCTACACGAAAACACGAAATATTTGTTGAAAAGAAATTGCCACCGCATAGCAAATAATTACTTCCTTTTTTTAAAATTTCGATACTCAAAATCAACAAATGCATAAATCATGTTTTTCCATATTCTTCCACTTATTTTTGGATCAATGCCTTTTTTAATGGATTTACTTTTTATATTTTTAAGAATTTTATTTATTCTTTTTTTATCTATAATTTCATTTTTGTATTCTTTTAGGGAAAGAACTTTTTTAACATAACTAGCTCTTATTTTTAACAAATCTAGTAATTTGTTATCTATTAAATCAAGTTTTTTTCTAATAACTAATAATTTTTTTTTGTTCTTAGGCGACATTTATTCTTTTTGGAATTCGTGTTAAATATTATATCTATTTGATTATGTACTCAAACGATAAAAACATAGAAAAATATTTTTATTATTGGCTAAATGCAATATTTATCCTAATATCAGCAATAATCATCGTTGGGGGATTAACTAGACTTACTGACTCTGGTTTATCAATTACAAAGTGGGAATTATTTAAAGGTTTTTTTCCACCATTATCATCTACAGATTGGAATAATTATTTCAATTTATATAAACAAATACCTGAATATAAACTTCAAAATTTTGATATGAATTTAAATGAATTCAAAATAATTTTTTGGTGGGAGTGGATTCATAGATTTTTAGGTAGATTAATTGGTTTATCCTTTTTAATTCCTTTAATTTTTTTTACTTTTAAAAAAGGTTTCAATAAAATGATATCATTCCATTTTATATTTATTTTAATTTGTCTTCAGGGAGCTATTGGTTGGTATATGGTTTCAAGCGGATTGATCAATAGATTAGACGTTAGTCATTTCAGGCTATCTTTGCATTTGATCACAGCGTTTATAATTTTGTCTTTAGTTTTGTGGCAAATATTAAAAATTAAATATGTGAATGAAATACCAAATCAACCTATTAGATATAATCTTCCATCTATATTCTTATTCATAATATTTCTGCAGATTGTATTTGGTGCATTTGTATCTGGTATGGATGCTGGTAAAATTTATAACACTTGGCCGTTAATGGGAAACAATTATTTCCCTGATGACAATTTATTTTTTAATCTATTTAAAACTGATGTACTTAATGATCCATCTTTAGTACAGTTTGTGCATAGAAATCTAGCTTTTCTTATATTATTTGTTTTCTTTGCAATTACTTATGATGTGGTTAATAAAAGATTATTAAAATTTTATAGAATTACAATAATATTAGGTGCGATCTTATTGTTACAAATTATATTAGGGATTTTAACTTTGCTAAGTGGTGCACAGATAGTATTAGCATCTATGCACCAAATAAGTTCTATAGCTCTTGTAAGTGTTAGTATATGTCTTTTGTTTATCAATAAAACAAAAATTAACTAACTGCTTTTAAGCTTGGTTTGCCAGAAGCGTCTAAGGCTTGGTTTAAATCAGCAATTATATCATCTGGATGTTCAATTCCTATTGATAATCTTACGTATCCGGGAGTCACTCCAGCAGCTAACAATTCTTCCTCAGTAAGCTGGCTATGTGTTGTTGTAGCAGGGTGAATTGCTAAGCTTCTTGCATCGCCTATATTAGCTACGTGATAAAACATTTTTAATGCCTCAATAAATTTTTTACCAGACTCAACTCCACCTTTAACCTCAATTCCTATTAAAGCGCCATTTCCTCCAGAGAAATATTTTTTTGTTCTATCTCCTACAGTTCCTTTGTGTAGGGTAGGGTATATAACTCTATCAACGTTTTTATGTTTAGTTAAAAAATCAACTACTTTTTCTGCATTAGAACAATGTTGCTTCATTCTTAATGGAGCAGTCTCTAATCCTTGAATAATTCCCCAAGCATTATCAGGTGCTAATGGAGCTCCCAAATCACGTAATAAGCAAACTCTCGCTCTTACTGCAAAAGAAACATTCGCACCAGTTAATTGAGGAACAACTTCTCCCCATTTAGCTCCACCATAACTCATGTCAGGTTCGTTAAATAATGGTTGTCTTTTTGGATCTGCTGTCCAGTCAAAATTTCCACCATCAACTAAACATCCGCCAATTACTGTTCCATGACCACCTATAAATTTAGTTAAAGAATGAACTACTACTGCCGCACCATGATCTAAAGGCTTGCATATAATTGGAGCTGCAGTGTTATCCATAATTAATGGTATGTTATGTTTTCTACCAATATCAGATACTTCTTTTATTGGAAAAACTCTTAATGCAGGGTTGGGCAATGTCTCAGCATAAAAACATCTTGTTTTATCATCAATTGCTTTTTCAAAATTTTTTGGATCTGAAGGATCTGCGTATCTAACTTCTATACCAAGTTTCTTTAATGTATGTGTAAAAAGATTTACAGTACCTCCGTATAAATCAGTTGAACTAACAAAATTATCACCTGCCTGGCAAACGTTTAGTATTGCAAAAGTAGATGCTGCTTGTCCCGATCCTACAGTAACACATGCCAAGCCATTCTCTATAGCTGCAACTCTTTTTTCAAGGACATCATTTGTTGGATTCATGATCCTGGTGTAAATATTTCCAAACTCTTTTAATGCAAAAAGGTTTGCCGCATGACCTGTATTATTAAACTGATATGAAGTAGTTCTATAGATTGGGACAGCAACAGCTGTAGTTGCTGGGTCGCTTCTATACTCTCCTCCATGTAACGCTATTGTTTCTGGATTTTTTGATTTGCTCATATTTTACTCCTTTTTTAGTATTTTTTATATGCTGGGCACACTATAAAGTTCAAATACCCTTTTAAAACCATATTAAGTTATCATAGTGACAATAGATAAAACAAGCTAAATATAATAAATTGACAACAAAGTATTTCTAAGTATTAATCCGGTCCAACATGACTAAGTTTATAAAAACAGAAGAAATCAATTCAAAGTGGTATGAAATTGATGCGAAAAATGCAGTAGTTGGCAGATTAGCAACAATAATCACAAAAATTATAAGAGGAAAAAATTCAGCGAAATATACACCACATATGGATCATGGTGATTTTGTAGTCGTAAAAAATATTGAACAAATAAAATTTACGGGGCAAAAATTTGAAAATAAAAAATATTATAGACACACAGGCTATCCTGGTGGCATTAAGGAAAACACTCCTGAAAAATTACATAAAAAAAGACCGCAGGAAATTTTAAAATTAGCTGTGAAAAGAATGTTGCCTAGCGGGCCTTTAGGTAAAAAGCAACTATCGAAGTTAAAAATTTATATAGGTGAAAATCATCCACATTCAGCACAAAACCCTATAATAATAAAATTAAATGAACTTAATAATAAGAATTTAATTAGAGGTTAATATGAACCAAGAAAATCAAAATACAGATATTAAATATGCTACTGGTCGTAGAAAAAAGTCAATAGCCAAGATTTGGTTAAAAAAGGGTTCTGGTAAAATAATTATAAATGGAAAAAATTACGAAGAATATTTTAAAAGAATAAATCATAAAAGTGAGGCAACAAAACCATTTGAAATTATAAATCAAGCTACATCTTATGATGTAAAATGTTCTGTCAAAGGTGGAGGTCACAGCGGCCAAGTTGGCGCTATGATACATGGAATTTCAAAAGCTTTACTACAATTTGACTCTGCTTTAAAACCAGCACTGAAAAAAGAAAAACTCACTACTAGAGACTCTAGAGCTGTTGAACGTAAAAAATACGGTCATAAAAAAGCTAGAAGAAGTTTTCAGTTTTCTAAAAGATAATATCTTTTTAAATTTCAACTGTTAATATAATCAATATGAATCAACTTAGTGTATTAGTTGCGGGATCTACAGGTTACATAGGAGTTCAACTTGTAAAACTTTTATGCAAACATAAATATATAAAGATTAGATATCTTTGTGGTAATTCATCAATTGGGAAAAATATATATTCCTACGACAAAGATCTAAAAAAATATAATTTACCAAAAATTGTTAAGATTAACTATAAATATTTTAAAAAAGTTGATGTTATTTTTACTGCTTTACCAAACGGACAAAGTCAAATAATTGCAAATAATTTAGATGAGAAAAATATATTAATAGATTTATCAGCTGATTTTAGAATAAAAAATGTTACGATTTATAAAAAATTCTATAAAATTAAACACAAATCAAAAAAGTTGTTAAAAAAAAGTGTATATGGCCTTTCTGAATTAAATGAAAAACAAATAAAAGATAAAAAAATTATAGCTTGTCCTGGGTGCTATCCAACATCAATTATTGTTCCACTATTTCCTCTATTTAAATACAAATATTTAAAAAAAAATAAATTTATAATTGATTCAAAATCGGGATATTCAGGTGCCGGGAGATCAATTTTAAAAAGAACAAAAAAAATGAATTTATTCGAATCTTTAAGTGCTTACGGTATTCCTAACCATCGTCATAATGCAGAAATTGATCAAGAACTTTCATCGTTATCAAAAAAAATAAAGTTTAATTTTACTCCTCACATTTTGCCTATGTTTAGAGGTATCTTATCTACTATATATGTTGAAAAAAATAACAATATAAGCACGGATCAAATTTTAAATTTTTTAATGAAATTTTACAAAAGAGACAAGTTTATTCGTATTAACAAAAAAAATGAACTTATTGGTACTAAAAATGTAATAAATACAAATTATTGTGATATTTCAGTATGTGAAACAAATGTTAAAAACAGATTAATAATATTGTCAGCTATAGATAATTTAATAAAAGGTGGTGCTGGACAAGCAATTCAAAATTTAAATATTAAATTTGGTTTTGATATCGATGAAGGATTAAATTAATGAGATTAATATTGTTAATTTTTTTTACATTTTTATTATCTTGTAATAAAAATATAAATGACAATAAATCTACTAAAATTGATATAAATGATAATTTAACATTTGAAGAGTTCAAAAAGTTAATAGAAAACGAAGGATTAAAAAAAGATTATCCAGATATAAACAAATGAAAAATAAAATAAATATTGCTGTTATTGGTTTAGGACAAATTGGAAATCATCTCTATAACGAACTTAAAATTAAGAAAAAAGAAGTAAAATTATTGACTGGTAAAAATATCAATATAGTAGCGATTTCAGCTAAAGACAAAAATAAAAAAAGAAAATTTAAGATTAACAAAAAAATCTTTTATCAAAACCCTTTAAATATTATTGATAAAAATAAAATAGATATTTTATTTGAATGCATTGGTTTATCAGATGGAACTTCAAAAAAAGTTGTAGAAAAAGCATTGAAAAATGGCATACATGTTATAACTCCAAACAAAGCTCTAATTTCTAAGCATGGAGATTACTTAAGCAAGATTGCAGAGAGTGAAAAAGTAAATCTTGAATTTGAAGCATCTGTAGGTGGTGGCATTCCTATACTACGAACAATAAAAGAAGGCTTGTCCACTAATAAAATAACTAAAGTATATGGAATTTTAAATGGTACATGTAATTATATCCTATCTGAAATGGATAAAACAAATGATAATTTCAGTAATGTTTTAAAAAAAGCACAAAATTTAGGATATGCTGAGCCAGGGGATCCAAAATTGGATATAAATGGTTATGATACATTAGCAAAAGTAAGAATTCTTTCATCTTTAGCTTTTAAAAGAAAAATTTCCAAAAATAATTTATTAATGGAAGGTATAGAAAATATAGAACCTAAAGATTTTGAAATTGCAAATCAATTAAATTTAAAAATAAAATTGTTAGGCATTACTGAAATTTTGAATAACAAATTGTTTGAGAGAGTACATCCCTGTCTAGTTAAAAAAAATAGTTATATAGGCAATGTTAACGGCGTTATGAACGCGGTAATTTTAGATGGAAATCCTGTTGGTCAAAGTATATTACAAGGGGAGGGCGCTGGTCCAGGTCCTACATCTTCGGCTTTAATGTCTGACTTATTGTCTATTTTAAGAGGAAATATTAAAAATCCATTTGGTATATCCAATAAAAATAGAAAAAATATTTCAGCTTTTGACGTTAATAATTATGAAAATTCTCTATATCTACGTTTTGAAGTTAAAGATAAACCTGGTGTACTCTCAGAAATTACAAAAAATTTAGCTAAAAACAAGATATCAATCCAGAGAATGATTCAAATACCTTATAACAAATTACAGAAAGCATCTATTGTAATAATTACACACAAAACTAAACAGATTAATTCAAATCGATTATTGAGAGGTTTAGAAAAAAATAAAGAAATTTTAAAAAAACCAGTGTTAATAAGATTATTTTAATTAATGAAAATCGAAGAAAAGATTAAAAATAAATACCTATATTCAAAAAAAAAAAATGTATTCAAATTCTTTTATTTTTATTTTCAATTTTTAAAAGCCAAAATGAAACCTAGGCTGGCCTATTCACATTGGGGTGTAGATCTGATAATTATAAAATTACTAAATTCAAAAAATAATGGTATATATATAGATGTCGGGTGTCATCATCCTTTTTTAAATAATCATACATATTTATTATACAAGTCAGGTTGGAAAGGAATAAATATAGATATAGATTATAGCTCAATAGACATGTTTAATTTTTTTAGGAAAAACGATGAAAATATACAAGTAGCAATAACTGATCATATAGGAGAAGTTGATTTATTTTTTCATCATAATAGAGCTGCTAAAAATACAATTTCAAAAGAATTTGGATCAAACGCAAAAGAAATAAAAAAAATAAACTCTAATACTTTAGATAATATTATTGAGAATAGTAAATTTAAAGACACGCAGATTGATTTTGTTTCTATTGATGTAGAAGGTAATGAAATTAATGTTTTAAAGGGGTTTAACTTGAAAAAATACAAACCTAAACTTATCTTGCTTGAATTTATATTCTCAAATCAAAAAGAATTTTATGAAAAAAATATTAAAGAAATTATGGACTCGGATGTATATAAATTTTTGATTAATAATGAATATAAATTGATTAATTGGAATCACGATGATTTACTTTTTATGAGTACAAATTATAGTAAATAATGTCAAATACACTAATTTATTACAATACTAAAAAAAATTTAAACAAAAAAAACCTCGGGGGGATAGAGACACTTAACGTAAATCTTTTCAAAGTATTAAAAAAACGTAGAATTAAATGTCATATAAGCAATAAAATTACAAAAAGAATTTATAAAATAAAGTGGAATAACATTATTAGTTCAAATGATGCCAAAATTTTTGACAAAGTAAATGCACAAAATAATTATTTATGGTTACATAATAAATTACAAGTAGAGAAAGCAATTAGAAAAAAACAAATTTTTTCTATTATTCGAAATAAAATTAATGCAGTTTATAACAGTAAGTACTTATATGATAATACATCTAAACTTTATTTTTTTAATAAAAATTTGGTAATACCAAACTTTCTAAGTAAAGAATTTGAAGACGTTTCAGTCAATTATAAAAGAAAACCTTTTTTTGTATGGTCTGTTCAAAGAAATAAAGGATTAGATAAAGTAATTGATATATGGATAAACGATATATATTCAAAAAATAAAAAATTTAAATTATTTATTTTTGGAATTAGTAAAAGCAATTTAGAAAAATATAACCTTAAAAGGTTATCTAATTATAATGTTTATTATAAGGGTAGGGTAAATAAACAAACTTTAATTAGTTTTTATAGAAAATCTTTAGCCATGATTTGTCTAGGTTATGATGAGACTTTTTGTTTAAATGCAATAGAGTCATTTGCTTGTGGATTACCTATCATAACATTTGGACATACTGCTGTAGCTGAGATTTCAAACCACCAAAATAGTTTTAAATTATCTAATTATAACGATATCGCTAAACTTATAATACAAATTGCTAATATGAATTTAAAATCTAGAAAAAAACTAATTAATAATTGTGTTAAATTTTCTCGAAATTATCATTTAAATTTAATAATCAATAAATGGCTGAAATTAATAAATAAATAACTTTATGTTTAATAAATTATTATCAAAATTTATCATTTTTCTAAAAAAGATATTACCAATTTCATTTAAAATAAACCATAAATTTCAAAATCGTAATCAAGTTACTAATCTTGATATAATTATTACTTCTTTAAAGAATAAAAATTTTAATCCAGATTATATAGTAGATGTTGGTTGCTTTAGGGGTTTTTGGACAAATAGATTATTAAATTTTTTTCCTAATTCTAAATATATTCTTTTCGACGCAGATGATAATAATATAAAATATTTAGATAAGCTTAAGTCAAGTAACAAAAATATAGATTATAAAATTACATTACTATCTGATGATGAAAAAGATTACGATTTTTATTCAATGGAATCTGGTTCATCAATCTTTGAAGAGCAAACAAATTATTCTAGAAAAATAAAGAAAGTGAAATCATCTTTACTCTATAATGAGCTTCCGAATGAAATAAAAAATACCAAATCTAATCTAATTAAGCTTGATGTTCAAGGTGCAGAATTAAAGATTATATCGGGTCTTAAAGAGTTAATTAATAATTTTGAAGTTATAATACTTGAAGTTTCTCTTCACAAATATAATAAAGGATCGCCTTTATTTTATGATGTTATCTCTTACATGCAAAATAATAATTTTATTTTATATGATATTTATGATTTAAAAAGATTAGGTGATCAAGATTCTTATTTATTACAATTTGATTGTGTTTTTTTAAGAGAAAATTCTAATCTTTTAAAAGTTAAATTTTAATTTTATTTAATGCATTGTTTTTAAAAATATTTGCCTCTCTTATGTATCTTCTTACCATTTGCGTTGTTTTGTGACCGGTCATTGCCATAATACTACGTTCATCAGCACCAGACTCAGCAGCAACAGTTGCAAAACCTGATCTTAAACTATGACCTGCAAAATTTTTATTCTCAATCCCTGCTAAATTTAGATATTCTTTCATTAATAAAACTACTGATTGGTCAGTTAATCTTTTCTCTGTTAGAGATAAACCTTTAGAAAATCTTCTAAAAATAGGTCCAGATTTAATTTTAGAAATTTCTAGCCATTTTTTAAGATTGACAATTGGACAATAAGTTTCATTGGTGAAGTAGGGTAGACCTTTAATCATCCCTTCACCGAATTGATCAGTTTTTGATTTTTTAATAGTGATTTTGAGTCCCTCAGGTACAAATTCTAAATCTTCATGATCGATTGAAATTAATTCAGTTCGTCTAAATCCACCTCCAAAGCCAACTAATATTATTGATTTGTCTCTAAACTTCTTAATATTCTGAATTTTTTGTTCATTTATTACGTTAATTATAGATTTTAAATGATTGATTAATATAGGTTTTTTTCCTTTTTGAATACTTCCCTTTACCCTTCTTATTCCCATTAAGTTTTCAACAATAATTGGATGTTTTGTATCTAAATAATGGCCTTTTAGTTTATGAACCATGCTAATTGAAACTAATCTTCTTCTTAAAGTGCTGATTTTTGAATTTTTAGAAAGATAGGTAAGATATAAAGAAACTATTTTAGGCTCAGATGGCAAAGAATTTAAACCATGCTTAGCACAAAAAGCCCCAAAATCTTTAAAGTCAGATTTATATGCTCTTAAAGTGTTATCTGCTTTAGAACTTTTGAGGTTATTTAAAGTTGCCTCATGAAGCGATTTTAGGTCTGTTGTCAGTTCATTCATTTAATTACTATTGATAACAATTAATTATCATTAGTAATATATTATTAAAAATACTTTGTCAATAACAAAAGTTATTAACACAATCCACATAGGATCATTAAATCAATCAAAAAGTGATACATACAACCAGTATTATTTGTTAAATTTAATTAATTAAGGGGCAACCCTTAACTGGCCGACTGGGGAAAGGCCGAGAGGACCAAGCCCAGGGGGCAGAAAGTCCTACGGAGTAGCGCTAAAATCGTAGGGCGGAAGGCATGGCGGTAGCGCATACAACGACGTGCCAAAACTACTGTTCTTTGCACCGTAAAAAGTGCAGAGAAACAGGGGTTTTTCTTTATGAAAGGCACTAAATTTCAAAAAAAAGTCTGGGAATATGTTAAAAAGATCCCTAAAGGATCAGTTAAAAGTTATAAAGACGTTGCAATAGCTATAAATCAGCCAAAAGCAGCACGTGCTGTAGCAAATGCCTGTGCTAATAACTCATATGCCCCAAAAATACCCTGTCATAGAGTAATTAGGTCTGATGGAGTGCTTGGTGGCTATTCTGGGAGAGGTGGGTTAAAAAAAAAAGTAAGTTTATTAAGGTCTGAAAAAGTCGAAATTTAACCTTCTTTAGTTAATGTTATGGTTAAAAAAGCTAATAAAATCAACAATTATTGATCAATTTTCTATTATTAAATGAAAATATTATATTTCACCCTTTAGTTGTAGCATATAAAACAATTTGCTTAAATTTGACCCTTCTATGTTCGTTTAAACGGCATATTCAAATACTGCATCCCTCTACTATTTAACAATATCAATACTTTTAGAAAGCTCTATTTTATAGCTAAGTAACGATATTTTGATTAAAAAAGTCTTAAACTTCTATGTTTTTTAATATTTTTAAATCAAGCAATTGATTTATTAGTATTACTACTGGTTTAATAATATATAAAATTATTAAATAAAATTAATGTAATAAATTCAATAAAAACAATAATTTACGTAATGATATTAAAGTATTACTTCAATATTTAGTACACTTAATTTACCTATATTTTAGCGTTCTTAACAATATTCTCTCTCCTAGAAATATAAATTCCGCTGAAAACAATGATAAACAATCCTAGAAAAGTCCAACTATCCGGTAGATCACTAAAGAAATAATAAGCAATAATTATATTAGTTACAATCTCAAAATAGCTAAATGGAGCTAATTTGGATGCATCAGCATACTTTAAAGATAAAATAATAAAAAGATGACCTATGCACGCAAATAAACCAATTGCCGCCATTATAGACCATTGATTAAAAGTTGGAGATACCCAAACAAAAGGCATGAAAGTTGTGGCGATAATGGCCCCTACTACACCCGTTAATAATAAAGTTAGCAATGGGTTATCTGAGGTACTAAGCTTACGAGTAATTATTAAATAAAAACCATACATAATACCTGTTCCAAGTGCCGCTAAACTTGCTAAATTTATTTCAACAAAACCTGGTCTAATAACGACTAAAGATCCTATAAATCCAATTATAACCGCAGTCCATCTTCTATAGCCTACTGACTCACCTAAAAAAATAGGAGAGAAAGCGGTTACAACTAGTGGAGCAATGAATGCAAGTGTCAATGCTTTAGGAAGCGAAATGACTGAAATTGAGTAAAAAAAACATATGTTTGCGGTTAATAAGATTAAACCTCTAATTAATTGCAATTTTGGTTTGTCAGTCCAAACTAAATACTTTTTAAAGAAAAAAAACATTAAAGGAAAAGTAAATAACACTGTGAAAAAATATCTGGCCCAAGTGATTTGGAGAACTGGAAGTTCATAACTTAAGTATTTCGCAAAACCATCCATTATGGGTAGCATCACCCATGCTAAAAGATTGAAAGTTATAGCCTTCATATAGTATGAGGATATAGATTAATTAAAGTATTTTAAAGCAAAGAATACAACTATTGGAATTGTTATAAATGAAATTAAAGTTGATATTACTATAGTGCTAGCAATATTATCTACTACTTTTTTGGGTGAGTACATACTTCCAACTAAATAATTTAATATAGCACTAGGCATTGCACTTTGTATAAGTAATACACCTGCAGCTAGACCAGATAGTTTAAAATTATATATAATAGTGTAGGCTATTATAGGTCCTAATAGAACTCGACAAAGAGACATAATAATTGAGTTTTTTAAAGAAAATTTAAATCGTGTTAATGCTATACCTAAAGACATTAAAACCAAAAAAATAGTGGCATAAGTTAATAAGAAAGTAGTGTTTTCTAAAAATATTGGAGTTTTGATTTTAAAATATAAGAAAAAAACAGAAATAATAATTGCATAAACTGGCGGACTTTTAATAAGAATATCGAACGAAAATTTTTTTTTAGCTAAAAAAACTCCTAAAGTAAAATGAAACAAAATAATAACTGAAGCAACAGCAGAGGCTACACCTAAACCTTGAGTACCATATGCAAAAAGACAAATAGGAACACCCATATTTCCAGTATTGGGAAGTATAAGCGGAGGCAGCTCCATACTAAGGTCCTTTTTAAGGAAGAAAAGTAACACCAAACCAATAATTGCAAAACCAATTATCATTATAACTGCATAGAAAAAGTAACTGATGAAAATGTTTAAGGTAATACCGGTTGTTGTAACTGTATAGAAAATCATGGCAGGTGTGCCTATATTACCAGCAAAATAAGTAATAAAATTAGTATCAAATTTTGGATTTTTTTTTCCAAGATAGTAACCAACACCGATGACAAAAAATACCGGAAATATAACTTCAAATATTTTTATATATATATCCATTAAAAACTAATTTTATTGGTGAATTTATAAATAAATTTAACATAAAAATAATTAATCTTGCATAATAAATAACTAAAAAAATAAACAATTGTATAATCTGGATTATCCGGAAGTTTACCAAGATATTTTGTGTTTGACCTTAAAATGTGTTTTTTAAAAAATTTATAAGTTATACCCCATTTTAATAAAAAAATTTTGGATCCTTTGGTGCCAGACCATATTTTTTTTTTAGTATTTTTTTCTGATTTACGTGTTATCACAGAACCAAAATGATAAACTTTAAAATCGTTAATACCCTTGAAAATACGAATACCTTTTTTCCATAATTTCATATTCAAATCTGGATCTGAAGCTGCTCCGGGCCAAAATTCTAGACTGAAACCTCCAACTGAATTCCAAATTTCTTTATGTACAACGTGAGGTGCCCATGTAGAGCCTTGAAAGTCACTAATATTATATTTTTTATAATTATCTAAAAATTTTTTTTCATTAAATGTATCAAATGATCTACCAGCATCAAAAATAATTTGACCCTCTTTTGGACCTACACCAATCATAGTGCCCGACAAATAAAAATTTTTATGACCAATTAAATCTATTTGTTTTTTTAAAATTACGTCCCAGTCAGGGCAAAAATAAAAATCATCATGTGAATATAAAATGTAATCATGATTTGCTTTCTTTGCAGACATATTAACTCCCTCGCAAATACCAGCATTATATTCAGTGCAAGTATGAATAATTCCATTTTCTTTTAAATATTCTACTGTTCCATCATTTCCAATACTTGAATGAACTATAATTTCATTATTAAAAATTGAGTTTTTTTTAATACTCTCGATGCAAATTTTTAAGTAATCTAAATTATTTAACGTGGGAATGATTATTGAAAACATTAATTAATTCCAGATAACCTTTTTTTTCATTTTAAAATCTAAAGATTTTGATAAAATATACTCTGAAACAATATCTGAATTAAAATATTTGAGATATTTATTTTTCCCATTCTTAGCAATTTTTTTTCCTAGTTTCTTATCATTTTTATATTTATTAAGTTTGTAACTTAAATCATCCATATTTTTGTAAAAAATTATTTCATTATCGTTGAAAAAATCTGTCAATAGAGTTTTTTCATCAATAAAAGTTAATAAACCATTACCAACAAGTTGAACTATTCTATCACTACTATAATACTTTATAGGCTTGCCTCTGCTAAGATTTAAGCCCATATAGGAATTAGAAATCTTTTTAATAAACTGATCCGCCCATATTGGTTGTACATTGTTCATGCCATACACATCAAATTTTATGTTTTTATTTAAATTAATTAATCTATTAATAAAGTTTTCCCTATCATCGTCTTTGCCAGATTTTAATTGACCTCTATGAACACCATGACTCATAGCGAAAAAAACATCATAAGGACAATTTTTATTAAAATTATTTAAAGTTTCAAATGATTTGTCTGCTGGATTAGGCATAAAATATGAATTTGGAATATCGATAGATAATGCAGAGGGATCAGTAGTTAGGAATGAAGTATTTAAAAATTCTGTCTTGTCTAAAATTCTTTTAGAATTACTTTCGTGATCAGGACCGAATTTGGATAATGGATCTAGAAACCATTGAGAAAAAATCGTATTTTTGTTAATTTCTTTCATCTTAGATAATGTTGAATTTAAAACTCTATCAGCATGACCTAAAATTACTATATCTGGCTTAAAATTATTATATGCTTCAACTATTTTATTTTGCAATGTTTGTTTTCCAGAAAAATCTTTTAAACTTTTATAATTATGAATAATATCTCTATCACTTAATGTTAAAACATTGTGCCCATTTCTTATGAAACCATTATTCAGTCTGCGTCCGGTATTATAATGAAGTCTACCATCAAAACGCTCATTTAAATTCGTGATATGCATAATTTTGAAAGAATTACGTTTTTTTGTAAAAAATATTTTTTTAATTTCAAAAGTATTTCTTATTTTATCAATTAAATTTGAAATATATTTATGATCAAAAATAAAATTTTTATAGTTCAATTTTTGTGATTTTTGTAATAATTTTTTATTTGAAATAAGACTTTCGATCTTTTTGTATAATTCTTCTGAAGAAAGATTCTTTAAAATTATAGCATCCTTGGCAGTTTCGGGTAGGCCTCCCCTATTGCTAATAATCACAGCACATCCTCGACTTGCGGCCTCAAGACTAGTTCTTCCAAATGGCTCTTCCCATCTAGAACAGACAACCGATATACTTACATTTTTTAAAAGATTTAATACTTTATCATGTTTTACATAACCAAAAACTTTTAGATTTTTATGTCGAAAAAATAATTTTTCCCTTGGTTCGTCACCTATAACAATAGCCTTCCAATCTCTGTACTTGTTTAGAATTTTAATTATTGTTTTACCAAATATATCATAGCCTTTAGCACTATTCAGTTTGCCAATAAATGATATCAATTTTTTTTTTTGACTAAATTTTATTTTAGCTCGATTAGTTGACTGATAACAAACAGATGTTTTTTGTTTAAGTAACTTTTTATTTTCAATTCCAATAAAAAATCTCTCCTGAGACCATTCGCTATTAAATAATATCTTATCGATTTTATTTAAAAGAAATAATCTGTCATCAACAGATTTTGAGCCATTCATTGATAATGGATCATTGTGAAAATACAAAATTATTTTTTTATTTTGTAGATCATTTAAAAATTTAATATAATTTGGTCTATTATGTATTTCAATAATATCTGAATTTATTTTTTTTTCTTTCTCTAAAAATTTGATTACATAATTTTTTGAATTACTTCTTATTAATGATCTATTTAACTCAATATTTACATAATTTTGTAAAAATGGTTTTTTATTCGTCATATTTCCAAACACAAAAGAATTTTTTGCAAATTTACTATTTATGATGGTATCCTTAACAAAAAGAGATACGGCTCCTGCATTAACAGCCGAAAAATTTTCTTTATATGGAAGTAAAACAGAGATCTTCATTTGTCAAAAAAAACTTTAATAATTTTATTTCTTAATTTATAATTGTGTTTAAGTATATATTCCTCTTTTAAAGCAATATTTTTAGAATCATACCCCTTAGAATATACAAGTTTCCAAAAACGACCTCTCGTGAATTTGGCTCCTTTTGAATTGTTGTGTAAATTAAGTCTTTTTTTTACATCATTTGTGTATCCCACATAAGATACACCTTTTTTGTTTTTAGTTTTGTTGCTTACAATAAGATAAACAAAATATTTCATACTGGCGGTCCCTAGGGGAATCGAACCCCTCTTTCATGGATGAAAACCATGTGTCCTAACCGATAGACGAAGGGACCAAAAATCAGTCTTTTATTGCAAAAAAAAAAATTAATCAAGTTTAAAGAATTTATAATAGTAGATCCTTTATAATAATTTGATTTTTTTTTTTACCATTCCAGAAAAATTGATCAATTGCTCCAATTAAACTAAATTTTTTTTTAAAATTTAATAAATAATTACCAATTGGAGTGTTGACTGCGTCAAAAGCGATTGATTGAAAAGATCTATTTTCTTTATTTTTTAAAATACAATTAATGTGCTGATTATTAATAATTTTTGCTTTAATTGACCAAAGATTTTCAAATAGAAATAATGGTTGTTGATTTTCAATTCCATAAGGTTCTAATTTTTTAAGATCATCAAATAAAGTAGAATCATTTCTCGGTAGTAATTTTTTATAGTCATAAAAAAAAATATCTTTTTTTTTGATCTTAAGATATTCAGTATTTAAAACTTCATTAAGTTTATTAATTTTTTCTTTTTTAACAATGAAACCCGCTGCCATATTATGACCACCTCCACTTTCAATAATTTTCAAATTTAATAATTTATTTATTAAAGAGTTTAGTTTAAAATCTTTGGTAGAACGTGCTGAACCTTTATAGTAACCAACAGAATTTGTAATAATAAAAGCAGGTCTATTTAGTTTATCTTTTAGTTTACCAGCAATTATTCCTAATACACCTTCATGAAATAATTTATTTACCTCAAAAATAATGTTGTTATTATTTTCATATTTATCTAAATTTATTTGTTTTAAACATGATTGTTCAATTTTTTTTCTTTTAATGTTTAGAAATTGTATTTCTTCAATAATTTTTTTTATTTTACTCGTATTTTTTGAACAAAAAAGTTCAACAGAAAGATTGGCATTTTTAAGTCTGCCAGGAGAATTAATCATTGGACCAATAGAATAAGAAATATCTGTATAATTAATAGGTCTTTTAAGAGATAAAAAATTAATTAATTGTTTAATTCCTGGATTTTCAACTTTATCAAAATTACCCAATGCAATTTTTGAAATAAGTTTATTTGAATATCTTAAAGGCATCAGGTCGCAAATAGTACCTAAAAGTGCAAAAAAAAGACAATCATAATTATTTATCTTTTTATTTAATTTTTCATTAACTAAATTAATTAAATAAAAAGTTAAAGCTGCTGCGCAAATATTCTCTTTCATATATTCTTTTGGATCTTTCATCGGGTTTATAATGTTTAAATCAGGTTCTAACTTATTATTTATATGGTGATGATCTATTATTATTACTTTAATATTTTTTTTCTTTAAAAATGAAATAACATCTTTTGAATTAGTCCCACAATCTACAAATATAGCAATTTCTGTGCCTTTTTTTAAATTTTTTTTAATTAAATTTAAATTAGCTCCGTATCCATCAGAAAATCTATTTGGAATTATATAATAATTTGGGTGTTTAATCTTATTAAAAAAATTTACTAAAATAGAAACAGACGAGACACCATCAACATCGTAATCACCATATGTTAAAACAAGACCTTTTCTCTTAATTATATCAAATATCAAATTTTTAGCTTTTAAAAAATCCTTATTTTTAATGAAAGGATTGATAAATTCAAATTTAAGTTCTAATTGGCTTAATTCAGTTGATGTATAATTTCTGTTTAAAATGAGTTTTGATAAATCATGGGAAAATTTATTGTCTATAGATATTTTTTCAATAATTCTGTTATTTGTTTTTCTCTCAGTCCATTTTTTCCCTGAGACTGATATCATGTAATTTTTTTGACTTTCTCTTTAATATTTTTTTTTATATTTTTGCTTTTATGAGTAACAAATGTATCTGTAATAAAATAATCACCAGATGTTTCTAAGCCATAAACTAATTCTCCACTAGTAATTCCTGTTGCACAAAAAATACTATCACCTTTAACTATATCTTTGAGTTCATATTTTTTTTTTAAATCATTAATTCCCATATTCTTAGCCCTATTAATTGATACATCATCATCAAATATAAATCTTCCTTGAAATCCACAATTATAGGCATCTAGAGCACAAGCAGCCAAAACTCCTTCTGGACCACCGCCAATACCTAAAAAAATATCTACACAGAATTTCTCATTTGTTACCAATATTGCACCTGACACATCGCCATCAGAAATTAATTTAGTTTTAACTTTTAAATTTTTGGCTTCGTCAATTATCTTCTTATGTCTTGGTCGGTCTAAAACACATATAGATATATCTTCAATATTTTTGTTCTTAAAATCAGCTAGATTCTTAATATTTTTTGTAAATTCATTATCTAAATCTATTACACCCTTTTCTATATTAGAACCGTACGCTATTTTGTTCATATATGTTTCTGGCGCGTGCAATAAATTATTTTTATGTGTAACGGCAATTACAGACAATGCTCCAGGCAGATTATTAGCAGCAAAATTTGTCCCTTCTAAAGGATCAACGGCGATATCGATCTCAGGGCCATTATTTTTTCCAAGAGTTTCGCCAATATATAACATCGGGGCTTCATCTAATTCGCCCTCACCTATTACAACTCTGCCCTTCATCTCTATATTATTTAAGACTTTTCTCATTGCATCTGTTGCAAGTTTATCTACCTCGTTTTTATTTTTTTTTCCTATCTCGTGAAATGTTGCAATTGATGCTTGTTGTGTAACTTTAATAAATTCTTTTAGAAATTTTTCTTGAATTTCCATTATGGTTTGACTTCATCAGGAGCATTATTTAATTTAGTTTCAAATTCTGATAATCTTCTATGAACTGAAATTAACTCTACTATTATTGGCCAACTCCTCACTAAATATTGTAAAGAGTTTTCTACTTTATTGAAAGCTCTTGCAATTTGTTGGACGAAACCTAAGGTAATAGCGCCTGTAACAATAGTTGGAGCTAAAGCTAAATAAGGAACAATTACCATGCCTTGCAAATAACTCCATTTTACTGCATTAAAATATAAATAATGAAAATACATTTTAAAATGAATTTTCCTCACGTTTGAAAATAAAAAATTTACGCTCCTGGACCCTGCATTACTTGCATTGTCCTCTCCTAAAACTAATTCTTTTCTGTAAGCTGCTTCTTCTTTTTGAATATCATATTCAATACCAGGTAACTTAAACCCAACAGCGGCAAGTACTAGGGTGCCGCCTAGAGCTGATATAATAGCAACCCACACTAAGGCATGGTCAACTTCTCCAAAAAATGGTAACATTGTAATTTGTTTAGATAGTCCCCATAAAATTGGTAAAAAAGCAATAAGTGTCATTAAGCTTCTTAAAAGTTCCACTCCTAGACCTTCCATAATTCTAGCAAATTTTAAAGTATCTTCTTGAACCCTCTGAGAAGCGCCTTCTGTCAATCGAGCTTTGCTCCAATTTTCGTGATAATAATCAGCCATAGCTGTTCTCCATCTAAAAGTCCAATGACTTGTAAAATAATCAGTAGCTACAGATATAACCATCCAAACTCCAGCTATTTTGGCAAAAGTTAAAAGATAAGAAATAAATTCTTTCTCCGAAACCGAATTAGGTGTTGTTAAAGCTTTTTGTAAAGTATCGTAAAATTCTCCAAACCATTGATTTATCATTACATCTAGTTGAACTTGATACCAAGTAGAAACTAATATTAATAATGATCCAAAGATACTCCATGAAGACCATTTCTTATTTGTAAAAAATTTAAACATTTATTCTAAAAAATTATCAGTATATGATTTTTTAACAAAAGTTCTTTGATTATTTTCAATTACGGTAAATTGAACTTTATTTTTGTTTGCATATTCTATTGCTTGTTCTTTGCTATCAAAAAAAAGTTTTAACTCAGAGAGTGTATTTGAGGAACTTTCCCATCCCATTAAAGGATTTATTGATATTGATTCGTCAATATATTCAAGTATCCACTTTTTTGTTTTTCCAATACCAGATTGAGTGGAAGTTTTTGTTGGTTTGTATATTTTTGCTTTTCTTTTAGTCATAAATGGTCGGGGCGGTAGGATTTGAACCTACGACCCTCTGGTCCCAAACCAGATGCGCTACCAGGCTGCGCTACGCCCCGAATTTGATTACTATTACAGCAGATAAGGTAATTTTCAAAGGATAAAGAGATCAAAAATAAAAGAAATTTAAACAGAATCTGGTATATAGGAAAATATGATTATAACGTGTCCTCGTTGTCAAAAAAGTTTTAATATTGATGATAAATTAATACCTAACCAAGGTCGTTTGGTAAAATGTGGGGCATGTAATCATACATGGTTTTTCAAACCCAATGAAGTTATTGAGAGACAACAAGGTAATAAAAATTCAGACACAGATAATAATATCGAGAGGAATATAGAAATTAAAAAAACAATAAAAGATATTGATACTAATAAAATCGATAATGATAATATAATAAAAAATAAAAAATATTTGCCAGCAATTAAAAAAGAGAAGAATAAAAATTTATCAAAAAATTTATTAGTAAGTTTAATATCAATAATAGCTCTAATAGTATTGATAGATACATTTAAAGGACCTCTTAGTTTTATTATTCCAAATTTAAACTTTTACCTAGACAATTTATATCAAAGCCTTATTGATATAAGGTTATTTACAATAAATTTATTTAATTAAAATGATAAAATATTTATCAAGTCCATTTAAATGGTTTTTTAAGTTAGAAGCTGCGAGTGGATTAATATTATTAATTAGTGCTATACTTGCATTAATTGTAAGCAATTCAGATTTATCAAAAATTTATTTTGAGACCTTAGAAACTTATCTATTTATTGGAGTTAATAATTTTGGGATTAAATTATCAGTTCTTCATTGGATTAACGATGCTTTAATGGCAATATTCTTTTTTTTCGTAACACTGGAGATTAAAAGAGAATTCATAGAGGGGGAATTATCTAATTTTAAACAAGCTATGCTGCCTATAATGGGTGCTATTGGCGGTATGGTTGTTCCAGCATTAATATACGTATTTATAAATTATGGTGATGCAGAAACATTAAGGGGATGGGCAATACCCTCTGCAACAGATATAGCATTCTCATTAGGTGTTTTATCTTTATTAGGATCAAGAGTTCCAATTTCGTTAAAAGTTTTTTTAACTGCATTAGCAATAATTGATGACCTGGGTGCCATAATTATAATAGCCTTTTTCTATTCAGGTGATTTGAAAATTCATTATTTGGGATTAATAGTGGTAGCATTTATTTTACTTTTAATTTTAAATAAATTTAATATTAAAAATTTTATACTTTATCTCTTAATTGGTGTTGTGATGTGGGATTTTACTCACCAATCAGGCATTCATGCAACAATAGCTGGAGTTTTGCTAGCAACTACAATACCCCACAGAAAAAAACCACAAGAATTCTCATTACTAATTAAAATCGAGCATGCAATAAGTCCTTACGTTGCATTTGGAATTATGCCATTATTTGCTTTTGCTAATGCTGGGGTATCATTGGATGGATTATCTATATCTTCCTTTATGTCTAAAGTGCCATTAGGAATATTATTGGGATTATTTATAGGTAAGCAATTTGGTGTTTTTATTTTTTCATACTTATCAATTAAATTTAAAATAGCAGAAATGCCCTCAAAAGCTAACTGGGTTAATTTTTACGGGGTCGGTGTTTTGACTGGTATCGGTTTTACAATGAGTCTTTTTGTTGGAAATTTAGCATTTATAGAAAATATGAATTATATGGATGGAGTTAAAATTGGTGTCTTAGGTGGGTCATTATTATCAACATTATTTGGATATTTTCTTATATTAT
>CACLEU010000006.1 GCA_902606075.1 uncultured Pelagibacteraceae bacterium | reverse complement strand
CCACAATAGCTGTAACCCAGAAAGCAAGAGAATTAAAAGCATCTGGTAAGGATGTTATCGGATTAGGAGCTGGCGAACCAGACTTTGATACTCCAGACAACATCAAAGAAGCTGCTATAAAAGCTATAAAAGAAGGGGACACCAAATACACGGCAGTTGATGGAACTTTAGCTCTAAAAGAAGCAATCGTAAATAAGTTTAAGAGAGAGAACAATCTAGAGTATGCAACAGATCAAATTACTGTTGGAGCTGGAGGTAAACACGTGATTTACAATTTAATGATGGCTACTCTAAACAAAGGAGACGAGGTTTTAATCCCAGCCCCTTATTGGGTTTCATATCCGGACATAACATTGTTAACAGGGGCTACACCAATTGCCGTGGAATGCCCTGAAGATCAAGATTTTAAAATTACAGCTAAAGATCTAGAAAGTAAAATTACTAATAATACAAAATGGTTAATTTTAAACTCACCATCTAACCCAACTGGTTCAACTTATTCTGAACAAGAAATTAAAAATTTGTCGCAAGTTTTAAAAAGAAATCCACATGTTAATATTTTGAGTGACGACATTTATGAACACATAACATATGGAGGATTTAAATTTTTTACTATTGCTCAAATACCAGAATTAAAAAATAGAGTTGTAACCATGAATGGAGTGAGTAAATCATATGCTATGACTGGCTGGAGAATAGGGTACGCTGCTGGTCCAAAGGAAATTATTAAAGCTATGGCAAAAATACAATCCCAATCAACAACAAATCCTTCATCAATAAGTCAGGCAGCAGCTGTTGAAGCATTAAATGGCAGTCAAGATTTTATACCTATAAGGGCTAAAGCGTTCGAGGAAAGAAGAGATTTTGTAGTTAATAGTTTGAACTCTATTGATGGTATTAATTGTTTGAAACCTGATGGTGCATTCTATGTTTTTCCTAGCTGTAAAGATTTAATAGGAAAAAAAGATTTAAACGGAAAAAAAATTGAAAATGATACTGACTTTGTGCAATCGCTTCTTGAAAATAATGGTATAGCAGTTGTTCAAGGATCTGCATTTGGGTTAGAAGGTTATTTTAGAATTTCATATGCAACATCCATGGAAAATTTGGAAAAAGCATTAAAAAAGATTTCTAATTTTTGTGAATCATTAAAATAAATTTTATTTTTGCTTTAATATTTTTAGTGCTGGTAAAGTTTTTGTTATCCATGTTTTGGGTATAGTATCTATTCCCTTTAATGCAGCAAAGTAAGCACCTATAAAGTTAGATCGTGAGCAACTACATCCACCTGCTTTTATAGTTTTTAATATAGCTGATTTGTAAGAGCTTGAACTCACTATAGCATGAATGGAACTATTAAAAGTTCCAGGATAACTACATGCCATTCCTAAATTTTTAACCATCTTAGAGTGCGGATGTTTCCTTAGCTTTTTTAAACGAATTATATCTTTAACAATTTCACTATAATAAGAATTTTTTTTAAATTTTTTAATAAATTCTTTTAACGGATCTTTTGAACCTTTCAATGCAAGGTCTAATAAATTAAATTTAGCTAAACTATACTTAATACTTAATTTGGAAACTGTGGTTATGGAAATAACTTTTTTCAAAGTTTTTAAATCATTAAAATATAAAAAATAAGGGAGTGTTGAGCAATAACCATCTGACTCATTTACTTTAATTCCTCCTGTAAGTTTTTTGTTTTTGTTAATATTAGCTATAGTCTCTATAATATTTTGGTGTATCCAAGGACCTTGAATTATTCCACGCCAATCTTTTATTTTTCTGTATTTCGACCTTAATTTTAGATTTTTCCAATATTCACTTCCGGGCCCAAATATTTTTAAGATATTTTTTTTAAACCTTTCCTCTATGTTTTCGTGACCCTCTAGTAAAGTTTTAAACATAGTTTGACCAGCTTCGTTATATCCTGAGACTTTTCCAGTTTTAATGTTATAAAAAGGACTTCTGTTTTTTTTTAAAAAAGCATAATCTTTCTTTCCCTTGATATATTGGTTTAATTTTTTTTGATTATAAACCCAATGTAATGGTCTCGATGCTGCATCACCAACTGTTGCCCCTAAAAAAACATGCAGGTTATTTTTCATTAATTAATGCGACAAAAATTTTTCTGCTTCTAGTGCAGCCATACAACCCATTCCTGCGGCTGTTACGGCTTGTCTAAAAATTTTATCTTTAACGTCTCCAGCAGCAAAAACACCAGGAACATTAGTTTCTGTAGAATCTGGTTTTGTATTTAAATAACCTTCATTATCCATTTCTAGCTGATCTTTAAATAAATTTGTAGCTGGATCATGTCCTATTGCTATAAATAATCCATCTACTTTTAATTCGTTAACTTTACTTGTTTTCACATTTTTTATTTTTAAACCCTTTACATTTTTTGGGTTATCATCACCTACAACTTCTTCAACAACACTATCCCAGATAATTTCAATTTTTTTGTTATTGATTAATTTTTCTTGAAGCATTTTTTCTGCTCTTAATTCATTTCTTCTGTGTATTAACTTAACATTTGAGGCAAATTTAGTGAGAAACATCGCTTCTTCTACGGCAGCGTTACCCCCTCCAACTACTGCAACGGTTTTATCTTTAAAAAAAAATCCATCGCATGTCGCACATGCCGATACTCCAAAACCTCTAAATTTTTTTTCAGATTCTAAATTTAACCACCTAGCTTGCGCACCAGTTGAGATAATTATTGAGTCAGCTGTATATTTTTGTCCTCCGTCACCTATTGCTTCAAATGGTTTTGATTTAAGGTTTACAGATGAAATATGATCTTCAATCATTTCTGTACCTACAGCTTTTGCCTGATCTCTCATTTGTTCCATTAACCAAGGTCCTTGAATGACTTCTGCAAATCCGGGATAATTTTCAACATCGGTAGTAGTCGTTAATTGTCCGCCCGGTTCCATTCCTGTAACCATTATTGGTTTCAGTAAAGCTCTTGCCGCATAAACAGCTGCAGTATATCCGGCTGGGCCCGATCCAATTATTAACACTTTTGTGTGTTTAGTTGGATTTTGATTCATATCAGAGCTATATAGTAATTTATGAACAAATTAAAAGGGTTATTATTGACAGAGGGGTTGCACGGAATGATAAGTCAAGTTGAAGGATTAGCTAAAGCCCTTGATTTAGAATATTTTCACGAAAAAGTTGAATTGAATAATTTTTGGAAATTTATTCCCCCAAAAATTACACCTGTTAAAAAGTTTGTTTTTAAAAATAAAATTCAAAGAGACTTTGACATAATCATTTCTTGTGGAAGAAAAAGCGTTATTCCGTCTATATTTCTTAAAAAAATTAATAACAAAAAAATAAAGAATATCCATATTCAGGATCCAAAAGTCAATTTCCAAAACTTTGATTATATTATTTCTCCTGAGCATGACGACTTAAAAGGAGAGAACATTATAAGTTCAAAAGGTGCAATTCATTATTTAACTATAACTGAAATTGATGAAAAAAAAAATTATCTATCAGATCGAGTAGCAAAAGAAAAAAAAATCATAACTCTTATTTTGGGTGGCCCTACTAAATATTATACATATTCAAATCAGAACATACTCAATATTTTTTCAAAAATAAGTAAGCAAATTTTAAATAAAGATTATCAATTAATAGTAATACCTTCTAACCGAACACCAATTAAAACAATTGAACTTGCAAAAAAATTTTTTAGTAAGGAACATCTGATTATTGATAGGGTTGACAAAAATGCGTACTTATCATCCTTAGGTATTGCAGATTATATAATTGTTACTTGTGACTCTAGTTCAATGATTTCAGAAGCTGCTTTAACTGGTAAACCTTTATATGTGGCAATGATTCCGCCTTCAAAAAAAGATACTAGATTTCAAAACTTTAGAAAATTATTTGAAAAAATGAACATCATTAGAGAATTTGATGAAAAATTAGAGACCTGGAATTACGAAAAACTTGATGAAACTAAACGAATAGCTTATGAGATAAAAAATAAACTTTAAATATGGCTTTTTTAAATTCCTTAAATAATTCAACTAAATTTAATGACCCCTTTAATCATTGGGAATTAAATAAACCTCTCACAAATGATCAAATTAATGAAATTATAACCGCTGAAATTGCAAGCCCGATAGAGCACAACTTGGATTATGATGGCACAAGAGCTATTGATGGAGGTCAAGGAGAATTTAGAGAAGGTATATCAGATGGAGGTAAAGCTTTAAAATTTAGATGCTTTATAACTAAAGAGAATGAAAAAAATTTTCCAGGACTGAAAAGTTTGATTGAGGAACTTCAAAGTAAGGAAACACATAATAAAATATCAAAATTAATTAATAAAGATCTATCAAACTCTTATGTAAGAGTAGAGGTAATATGTGATAGAAAAGGTTTCTGGTTAAAACCACATTGCGATATTAAAGAAAAATTAATGTCTTGCTTATTATTTGTTAACAAAGAAAATGAAAGCGAAGATCTTGGAACAGATTTTTATGATAAAAACCTTAATTTAATAAAAACTATTCCATATAGAGATAATTATGGGTACTTTTTTTCAAGTGGACCAGGTACATGGCACGGTATGGAAAAGAAGGAAATTGTAAAAGAAAGAAGATGTTTACAGGTGAACTATGTAACATTTAAGACCGATTGGAAAGTAATTTAAATTAGCTCTCTTGTAAAGAATTAACAGTAATCTTTTTTGTCTTTAAAGATTTTATAGCTTCTAAAAAAGAATAGGCAGTTGACATATTAGTGCAGTAAGGCACTTTATTAATTAAAGTTCCGCGTCTTAAAGCTCTAGCATCGGTAATTCTATTTTCACTAACACCTCCACCTGTATTAATAACCAATGATATTTTTTTGAGTTGAGAACATCAACTATATGTGGTCTGCCACTACTAACTTTGTTAATCATTATACATTTCATATTATTTTCATTAAGAATCTTTGCAGTCCCTTTCGTTGCTGATAATTTAAACCCCATTTTCACAAGCCTTTGAGCAATTCCAACCACCTCTTGTTTATGTGAGTCCTTTACAGAAAGAAATGCCATCCCTTTAGTTGGCAAAGAGTTAGAGGCTGCAATTTGACTTTTAGCAACAGCCATCCCAAAGTCATTATCAAATCCCATTACCTCGCCTGTAGATTTCATCTCTGGACCTAGTAGCACATCACTATCTGGAAATTTATTGAAAGGAAAAACAGCTTCTTTAACAGCATATTTTTTATTTGTTTTATATCTTAATTTAAATTTACTTAATTTTTCACCTGACATTATTCTTGATGCAATTTTTGCAAGCGGGATACCATTTGCTTTAGAGACAAAGGGTACAGTTCTACTTGCTCTTGGATTAACTTCGATTACGAATATTTCATCATTTTTAATAGCAAACTGTATATTTATAAATCCTATGACTTTTAAGGATATGGCAAGTTTTTTAGTTTGTATTTTTAGTTCTCGTAAAATATTTTCTTTAATAGATACAGGTGGCAAACAACACGCAGAATCTCCAGAGTGTATACCAGCCTCTTCAATGTGCTGCATTATTCCAGCTACATAAACATCTTTACCATCTGAAATGGCATCTACATCAACCTCCATTGCATTATCAATAAACTTGTCTATCAAAATTGGATTTTTTTCTGACGCTTTAAAAGCTTCATTAATAAATTTTTTTAATTGACTTTTATCGTAAACAATTTCCATTGCCCGTCCTCCTAAAACATATGATGGTCTAACTAAAACAGGCAAACCAATTCTCTCTGCAACTTTAATTGCTTGATCAAATTTATAAGCAATGCCACTTTCAGCTTGTTTTAGTCTTAATTTAATTAATAATTCTCTAAATCTATCTCTGTCTTCAGCTAGATCAATTGACTTATATTGTGTTCCTAATATTGGTAATTTATTGTCGTGCAAAAATTTTGCAAGTTTAATAGGAGTTTGACCACCAAACTGTGCGATAATTCCTATTAGTTTCCCTTTTGATTTTTCTTTTAAAATTATATTTTCAACATATTCCTCAATTAAAGGTTCAAAATACAACCTATCGCTTGTGTCATAATCTGTAGAAACAGTTTCAGGATTACAATTAATCATTATTGTTTCGAATCCTGCTTTTTTTAAAGAGTAACTGGCTTGACAACAACAATAATCAAATTCTATCCCTTGACCAATTCTATTTGGGCCACCTCCAAGAATTATAATTTTATTTTTACTACTTGGCTCAGCTTCACACTCAGCTTTAAATGAAAAATTTCTTTGATAGGTTGAATACATATAAGGCGTAAAAGACTTAAATTCTGCTGCACAGGTATCAACTTTTTTAAATACTGGCAAAACTTTCAAAGCTTTTCTTTTTAATTTTACAACACTTTCATTTATATTAATTAATTGAGATATTTTTTTATCAGAAAAACCTATAGACTTTATCCTATTAAATCCCTCAAAATTTTTAGGCAATCCTCTTAAAATTAATTCTTTTTCTTCATCAACTAATTCTTTAATTTGATTTAAAAACCAAGGATCAACCTTTGATAAACTGTGAATCTTATTTAAAGAAATTTTCTTTCTAAAAGCTTCAGCAATTAGAACTAATTTATTAGGAATATTAATTTTTAATTTTTTTAAAATTTCTTTTTTGTTATAATTAAATATATTATCTAAACCAGACAAACCTATTTCAAGTGATATAAGGGCCTTTTGAAAAGACTCTTTGAAATTTCTTCCAATTGCCATTGCCTCACCTACGGATCTCATTGAAGTCCCTAAAACTGCATCTGTGTCTGAAAATTTTTCAAAAGTAAATCTTGGAACCTTTGTAACAACATAATCTATAGTTGGTTCAAAAGATGCGGGAGTTACTTTTGTTATTTCATTTTGAAGCTCGTCCAAAGTATATCCCACAGCTAATTTTGCAGCTATTTTTGCAATTGGAAACCCAGTTGCTTTAGATGCTAATGCGGAAGATCTTGAAACCCTTGGATTCATTTCAATTATAACCATCTTTCCATTTTTTGGATTTATTGCAAATTGAACGTTGGAACCACCAGTTTCAACTCCAATTTTTCTTAAGCATGCAATAGATGCATTCCTCATTACTTGATATTCTTTATCTGTTAATGTTAAAGCTGGAGCAATTGTTACAGAGTCGCCAGTATGAGTTCCCATCGGATCAACATTTTCAATAGAACAAATTATTATACAGTTGTCGTTTTTGTCCCTTACAACTTCCATTTCGAACTCTTTCCATCCGTCAAGACATTCTTCGATTAAAACCTGATTTCGAGGAGATTCTCTCATTCCCTCTTTAACAATTTTAAAAAAATCCTTTTTTGTTCGTGCAATTCCACCACCTAACCCACCCAAGGTAAAGGAAGGCCTAATTATTGCTGGTAAACCAATTTTTTTAAGACATTTTTTAGAACTAGAAATATTATTCAAGATTTCAGATTTTGGTAAATCCAAACCAATATCAGACATGTTTTTTCTAAATTTCTTCCTATCCTCAGCGTTAGCAATAGCTTTTGAGTTGGCTCCTATAAGTTCAATTTTATATTTTTTTAATAAACCATTTTTTTCAGCATCAATTGCCAGATTTAAAGCAGTTTGCCCACCCATAGTTGGTAAGATTGCATCCGGCCTATCTTTTTTTATAACTTCTTCAAGAACTTCTAATGATATTGGTTCAATGTATGTTTTGTCTGCAACTTCAGGATCAGTCATTATTGTAGCTGGATTAGAATTGATTAATATTACTTGATATCCCTCGTCCTTTAGAGCCTTACAAGCTTGCGTTCCAGAATAGTCAAACTCACATGCCTGACCAATGATTATAGGACCAGCGCCTATAACTAATATTTTTTTAATGTCTTTTCTTTTTGGCATATTTTCTTACATCTTTTAAGAAATGATTAAATAAATATTTACTGTCTTGAGGACCTGGGCTTGCTTCAGGGTGATATTGCACAGAAAAAACTGGTTTATTTTTTAATCTTATACCTTCAATAGAATTATCAAATAAGGATAGGTGAGTAATTTCAGTATCTTTTTTTAAACTTTCCTTAATTACTTCGAAACCGTGATTTTGGCTTGTGATCTCAACCTTGTTAGTTGTTAAATTTTTTACAGGATGATTTGCGCCTCTGTGTCCTAATTTCATTTTTCTGGTTTTTGCATTCAAAGCTAGCGCTAGTATTTGATGTCCTAAACAAATTCCAAATAAAGGCAAACCACCTTTTATTAAATCTTTCACCATGTTAATTGCATACTTTCCTGTTGCAGCTGGATCACCCGGCCCATTTGATAAAAATACACCATGTGGTTTTAGTTTGAGAATTTCCTTTGATTTTTTTTTGCATGAAACTACTTTAACCTCACAATCGTAATCAGAAAAATATCTAAGAATATTTTTTTTTATACCATAGTCTATAGCAACAATCTTAAATTTCTTATTTTTATTTTTTTCATAACCTTTTATTTTTTTCCAAGTTTTGTATCCATTCCAAATATAAGTTTTTGGAGTTGTGACTTCTTTAGCAAGATCCATACCTTTTAAACCAGGCCAATTTATTGTTTTTTTTATTAACTTACTTATATTGAATTTACCATTTTTGTTATTGGATATAGTACCTTTGGGCGCTCCTTTATCTCTTATAAAATTAGTTAATCTTCTGGTGTCAAGACCAGTTATGCCAACTATTTTATTTTTTTTCAGCCAATTATCTAAATTATTAAGAGATCTATAATTTGAAGGACTCGTTATCTCTGAATTAAATATAACTCCTCTTGTCCAGACTTTGTCAGACTCTAAGTCTTCATTATTTGTACCTACATTTCCTATATGAGGAAATGTAAAGTTTATTATTTGTCCAGCGTAAGAAGGATCTGATATAATTTCCTGATACCCAGTTAGCGAAGTATTAAAACAAATTTCTCCTGTAACATCGCTTTGGTAACCTAATCCTAAACCTTTAAATATTGATTTATTTTCAAGAACTAAAATAGCCGAGTTAAAATTAGAAAAATACGAAGTCTTTTTTTTTCGATTTAAAGTCAATTACAACTCATGAGTTAAAGGTTAATACAATAAAACCCTTTTTTTCGCAACATATCTAATGGAAAATTTAAAAAAAAACTTTTTTTTCTTTTGAAGATCATTATCTTTAAAAGTAAATTTAATTATGGCTATTAAAGACAAAATTGATTTAGACTACAAAAATTCACTCAAATTAAAAGAGAAAATAAAAATATCAACTTATAGGTTAATTTTATCTGGTATTAAGGATTTAGACATTACAAATAGATCTGGACCTCAAAAAAAAGAAACTGATGATGAAGACATTAAAAAATTATTAAAAAAAATGATAAAGCAAAGAAACGAATCAATTGAGGTTTACAAAAAAAACAACAGAAATGATTTGCTTGAAATTGAAAAACAAGAGCAAGAAATTTTATCAAATTATTTACCTAAACAAATGACCGATGAAGAAACCAAAAAAATTTGTGTTAACATAATTAAATCCACTAAAGCGTCATCTATTAAAGATATGGGTAAAGTTATGGGGGAATTAAAGAAAAATTATTCGGATACATTAGATTTTTCGTTAGCAGGAAAGGTCTTGAAAGAACTTTTGAATAAATAATAATTTATGATGAAATATCCAAAAGAATATTTAGAGGAAATAAAATCAAGATTAAAAGTATCTACTGTCGTATCTAAATATGTAGCAATAAAAAAAAAAGGCAAAGAGTTTGTTGGTCTGTCTCCTTTTAAAAATGAAAAAACGCCCTCATTTACTATTAATGATGAAAAGGGTTTTTATCATTGCTTTAGTACAGGAGAGCATGGAAATATTTTTGATTTTTTAATGAAAACACAAAATTTAAAATTTGGAGAAACAGTTAGGAGTTTAGCAAATCTTGCTGGTCTTCAACCTTACAGATTTACTAAACAAGATGAGCAAAGAGAAAAAGATTGGAATATCTATACCGATATTTATGCGGCTTATATTGAAAGTTACAAAAAAAATATAGTTTCAAAAAATTACCAAAATAAAAAAGTTTTGGACTATTTAAAAAAAAGAAATCTAGATAGTAAAGTTGCTGATGAATTCAGTTTAGCTTATGTACCATTTGAGTCTAAAACATTTTTAAATATGAAGAGTAAATTTGAGGAAAAAAGTTTACAAGACTCTGGCCTTTTTTATTTAGATGAAAGGAAAAATGAATATGTTGACAGATTTAGAGGAAGACTAATTTTTCCAATTTATTCTCTAACAAGTAAACCGATAGCCATTGGAGGGCGCATAATTGAGGATAATAAAAAATTAGCAAAATATATTAATTCTCCAGAAACAAATTTTTTTAAAAAAGGAAACAATCTTTATAATTTAAATAAAGCAAGAAAAGTTTCTAACAAAAATAACGAAGTATATTTAGTTGAGGGTTATATGGATGTTATAAGTCTATACAATAACCAGATATTTAATTGTGTTGCAAACCTCGGTACTGCGCTTACAAGTAGACAAGTTTTATTACTGGGACAATTTTTTCCTGAGATTACAATTTGTTTTGATGGAGATGACAGTGGTTTTAAAGCAGCTTTAAGAGCAGCTGAAAATTCTTTAAAATTTTTACAACCTGAACAACAAATTTCATTTTTATTTCTACCTAACGGAGAAGACCCTGATAGTTTTATAAAAAGCAAAGGCAAAGAATATTTCTTAAAATATTCTGATGAAAATAAAATACAAATACATAGGTTTATTTTCAATCATTACATAAATAATTCCAAAAAAACACCCACGGAACTTGCTATGATTGAAAAAAAATTGACAAATCTGGCCAATTCAATTGTTGATAATATTGTTAAAAAATATGTTTTAGGATATTTTTTAGATCAACTATCAAATTTTCTTCCGTCTAAAATTAATTTTAATCAAAAAAATTATAAACCTAAAAATGTGAAATCTCTGGAAATAACAAAAAATATTTATAAGGAGTCACAAAAGTTTAATTCTATTGAAATTAAAGAGTTCTCTTTGTTGTATATAATTTTAAATAATCTAGATTTTTTTTTTCATCGATTAGATCTATTTAGTGATGTGTTGTTTTTTTCAAAAGAAAATAAAATTCTTTTTCAATTAATTGAACAATCATTAAAAAATGGCAATTTAAACGATATCACCATTGACGATAAATTTTTAGATAACATAAAAAGATTTGCAACAGTTAAACATATTGTAAAAAAAGATGATGAGAACCATTCAAAAGTACTTGAAATTTTTGAAGACATAAAAAAAGATTTAAAAACTTATAGTCTTGAGCTTAGAATACAAGAGTTAGAATCGAAATTTGCAGAAGATTTTAATCAAAATACTTTTGATGAAATTAGAAGGCTAAAAAAAGAGCAAAATATTAATTAAATATAGAGAAAAAAACGTAGATTTTTTTAAAATTGTCTTTATATAAGGAATTCCTAATTTTATATTGTGGAAAGAATTATTACAAAATCGTTTGCGAGACTCATGGGCAGGGGCATCCATAGAGGTTTTATAACCCACGAAGAATTAAATAAATCTTTAGGAAAAAGAAATCTATCAGATCAAAATTTATCTCAAGCTTTCATACATATACTTGATGAAAAAATAACATTAGTCGAAAAAAAATCGGATTTCAAAGCAATTAAAAAAAGAGATAGTCATAATAAAGAGGAGCCTAAAAATTTAGAAAAAAGTGACGACCCTATAAGAATGTATTTAAGAGAAATGGGGGGAGTAGAGCTTTTATCTCGAGAAGGTGAAATCGCAATTGCAAAAAGAATTGAAGCTGGAAAAGATGTAATGTTAAACGCGTTATCTCAAAGCCCAATCACAGCTCAACAATTTTATGATTGGAATGAAAAACTACAAAAAGATGAAATAATGGTAAGAGAAATAATTGATATAGATACAAATTATATGGAAGAAGAAAATTCCACTCAAAACTTAAAAAATAAAAAAGATAAGGACGAGTCTCAATCAAAGAAAGAAAACCCTATAGAAGAAAAAAAAGAAAATACTAATTCAGAAGACGAAGATGAGTTCAATCCAACTCTTGCAGCTATGGAGAGTGAAATAAAACCTAGAGTACTAGAAACTGTAAATAATTTAACTAAAAATTATTCAAAATTAATTAAACACCAAAAAGAAAAGCTCAATTGTATTTTGAATAGCATTAAGTTTTCACTTTCTAAAGAAAAAAACTATCAAAAAACTGTGAATGATATACTTGATAACATAAAAACTTTGCAGTTATCTCCTTCTGTCTTAGAAAATTTAGTTCAGAAGCATTATGTTGAAAATAAGAAGATTGTTTCACTAGAGGGAAATTTATTAAGACTTGCTATGGAAGATAAAATTTCAAGAGATGAGTTTATTAAATTCTACATTGGAAATGAGATAAATCCTAATTTAAAAGAATTTTTAACTTCCAATTCCTTATGGAAAAATTTCTTTAACAAAAATAAAAGTGAATTTAAAAATATAAGAGATAGATTAGTAGAAATTAGTCATAAACTAGGAATTAGTGTAACAGATTATAAAAAATTAGTAAGCAGAATACAAAAAGGAGAAAAAGAGTCTCGAATAGCAAAAAAAGAGATGGTAGAAGCTAATTTAAGATTGGTAATTTCAATAGCTAAAAAATATACTAATCGTGGTTTACAGTTTCTAGATTTAATCCAGGAAGGTAATATTGGTTTGATGAAAGCAGTTGACAAATTTGAATACAGAAGAGGATATAAATTTTCAACTTATGCGACATGGTGGATTAGACAAGCGATTACAAGATCAATTGCAGATCAAGCTAGAACTATTAGAATACCCGTTCATATGATTGAAACTATTAACAAGATTGTTAGAACACAGAGACTAATTCTTAGTGAATTTGGAAGAGAGGCAACGCCAGAAGAATTAGCAAAAAAATTAAGAATGCCTTTAGAAAAAGTTCGAAAAGTTTTAAAAATTTCCAAAGAGCCAGTTTCTCTTGAAAAGCCTGTTGGTGATGAAGAAGACAGTAATTTAGGAGATTTTATAGAGGATACAAAAGCTTTAGCGCCGTTAGAACAAGCAATAAAGTCTAATCTAAGTGAGGCGACTACCAAAATTCTTTCAACATTAACGCCAAGAGAGGAAAGAGTCTTAAGGATGCGATTTGGCGTTGGAATGAATACAGACCATACTCTCGAAGAGGTTGGCTTACAGTTTTCAGTGACCAGAGAAAGAATAAGGCAAATTGAGGCTAAAGCTCTAAGAAAACTCAAACATCCTAGTAGGTCAAAACAATTAAAAAGTTTTTTAGAAAGCTAAGATTGCAGTATTTTTAATAAATGGATTTAGTTAGTGTAATAATTCCATATTATCAAAAAAGAAAATTCATATCTGAAACTATTAACTCAGCTTTAAATCAATCTTATAAAAATCTCGAGATATTGATTATATATGATGACGAAAATTTTAGTGATCTTGATTTTATTAAGGAAATTAAAGAAAGAGACAGTAGAATATCTATAATAAAAAATAATAAAAATATGGGCGCAGGCATATCTAGAAATATAGGTATAAGTAAATCTAAAGGAAAATATGTTGCTTTTTTGGATGCAGATGACATATGGAGAAGTAATAAAATCAGTAATCAAATTAATTTTATGACACAAAATGATTATGAAGTTTCCCATACATCATATTCAATAATAAGTGAAGATAAACAAATAAAGGGATACAGAAAGGCAAGAAATTTTTTTCATCTAAGCCAACTGCTAAAATCTTGTGATATTGGTACTTCAACTGTTATTCTTAAAAAAAATTTGATAAATGATTACATAAAATTTGCGTCATTAACTACAAAAGAGGATTTTGTTTTGTGGTTGAGACTATTAGATAAAAAAATAAAAATATATGGTTTAGATGAAAATTTAAGTTTATGGACTAAGTCTAGGTCATCACTATCTTCCTCTCCATTTCAAAAAATAATTGATGGATTTGATGTCTACTATAATTATATGGATTTTAATTTTTTAAAATCTATATACTATTTAGCATGTTTGAGTATTAATTTTTTATTTAAAAAATAAATGCTTTATATTTATACAACGTATATATGTCTTATAATAATTCTAGCTATTATTTTTAGAAAAAAAAATTATTTATCAAATTATTCAGGAGAGAAACATCAACTTTTTTCTAATAAGAAAAATATCCCTCTTGTAGGAGGATTATTTTTGATAATTCCATTAGTTCTATTACATTTTCAAAATACTTTTTACACTATTTCATTAATTTCTTTAGCACTATTAGGCCTGTTCTCTGATATAAAAATATTAGCTTCCGCAAAAAAAAGATTTTTATTTCAATTCACAATAGTTTTTTTATCTGTAATTTTTTTAGATTTAGAAATTTTATCTTCAAGATTTACTTTTTTTGATAATTTGTTAGATATGTTAGTATTTAATTTATTATTTACATCCTTTTGTTTGCTCGTCTTAATTAATGGATCAAATTTTATTGATGGCTTAAATGGTCTTTTGTTAATTAATATGACTTCTGTATTTTTTATTTTATTTAAATTGGGATTATTATCTAAGCTTCCATTTGATAAAAATTTAATTACTTGTCTAATATTTTTTTTGGTTGTTTTAATAATACTTAATCTAAGTAATATTTTAATGTTAGGAGATACCGGAGCGTATCTCTTAAGTTTTTTTATAGGCTATTTAATTATTACTTGTCATAATTTAAATCCCTATATCTCTCCATATTTTTTTATCACACTTATTTGGTATCCTTGCTATGAAAATTTGTTTTCTATTATTAGAAAACTAAGATCAAATCTCTCACCATTTGAGCCAGATAATACACATTTGCATCAATTAGTTTATGCAAAAATTCTTAGGAAAATAACTAAAAATAAGTTAGCTGCTAATAATATTAGTAGTCTAACAATTAATGCATTCAATTTTGTTATTATTTATATTGGATCAACTAAAGTTTACAGCAGCATTTATCAAATAAATTTAATTGTAATATCAATCTTGGCTTACACTTTTTTTTTCATGTTTTTAAAAAGTAATACACAAAACTAATGAGTGTTAAATTATTATTTATTATTACTTTTTATTTTCTAAGCGCAATTTCTACCTTAGGTTACGGTTTTTTTCTTAAATATTATATCAAATCTAATAAGATTAACTTGGATTATGGGATTTCTGGATTACTAGGAATTTTTTTTTTAACATTATATTCATACTTGTCACATTTTTTCATAGCTCATGGAATGATTCACAATTCGATTTTATTTTTAATTGGAATTTTTTTATTTTTAATTTTTTTTACTTTAAATTATAATCAATTATATTTTAAAATTATTTGTTTAATTTTTGTTTTATTATTAATAGCCTTTTTTTGTTTCAAAACGCACGATGATTTCCCATATTATCATTTTCCATACATAAACTATTTAACTAAATCTGAAATTATTGTAGGCGTGGGTAACTACGATCCCGCCTTTAGATCGCCTTCGTCAATTTTTTATTTCAATTCTTTATTTTATCTTCCATTCATAAAATATAACTTATATCACATAGGATCTATTTTAATAATGGGTTACTCACTCACAACCATTTCCATAACAATTTTTGAAAGATTTAAATTAAAAAAAATTGATCATATATTTTTTTATAGTTTATTGTCATTTACATTTATTTTAGTATTTTTTTACAGGATATCAGAACACGGCACTGATAGATCTGCGCAAATTTTGAGTTTTATATTAATCCTAGAGATACTTATTTTTTTTAAAAAAGAGCAAATATTTGACTCATTTTTAAATAAAATTTTCATTATAGGCAGTTTAATTATTTCACTTAAAGTTTTTTATTTAATTTATATGATCTTATTAATACCCATCTTTTATTTCGTTCATAAGAAAAAATATTTTCTTAAAGAAATAATTAAAATCAAATTATTATATTTGTCGATTTTATTTTTATTTTTGATGACTTTAATTAATTTTTTTAATTCCGGGTGTTTGGCTTATCCGCTACCTGTCAGTTGTTTTGAAAATTTTAATTGGTCTGTGTCTTTAGAGGAAGTTCAACGGATGAAAACTCATTATGAAAATTGGTCTAAAGCAGGAGCCACGCCAAACTTTAATGTTGATAATTATAAGGAGTATGTATCCAATTTTAATTGGTTTGCAGGCTGGATAGACAGATATTTTTTTAATAAAGTAAGTGATTATTTATTAGGTCTATTACTTTTAACTACAATATTTATTTTAACTTTTTACTCAAACAAAAAAAAAAACAACGAAAAATTAAATTTAGAATTTCTTTATATTTTTTTAGTAATTTTATTTTTAGAGTGGTTTTATAACCATCCAACTCTAAGATATGGTGGATACTCTTTAATAGCTATTTTAATTTTTATTCCTTTGTCTATACTTCTAACAAAATTTTATAACGATATTAAAAAATTGAGATCCAGGGTTTTTTTCATATTATTTTTAACAGTGTCAATTTTCTTTTATAGGCATTTTGATAGAATTTCCTTTGAGCATGAATTTTATAATTATTCACCATTTAAAACGGTTTTTTATAAAATTGATAAAGATCATCATTTCAGGGTCGAAAAAGAATTTAAAAAAACAATCGAATTTTATGAAAATTGCACAAGAAAAAAAATTAAATGTGAAAACAAAAATAAGTTATTAGCCTTCAAAAAATTCAACAGATTTGTTTTTGTTAAGCCTGATAATTTTATCTTGGAGGATGTTAACGGTATTTATTTTTATAGGAAAAAACAAAAGTAAAGAAAAAGTAAAAAAATGTTTATGTTGCCAATAATAATTTATATATTTATTAAATATCCTAACAGATATATTAAACACACTTTATTAATCTTTACTTTCTAAAAAATTGATTATATTAAAAATTGTTAGTGAATAAAAAAGCACTTATTTTTGGAATAACAGGTCAAGATGGATCTTATCTTGCTGAATTTTTATTAAAAAAAAAATACTTAGTACATGGAGTTAAAAGGAGATCTTCATCTATAAATACTTTTAGAATTGATCACATTTATCAAGATCCTCATGTTAAATCTAGAAACTTTTTTCTTCATTATGGTGATATAACCGACTCAACATCTGTATCAAAAATTATACAAACTATAAGACCTGATGAAATCTATAATCTTGCTGCCCAATCACATGTAGCTGTATCCTTTGAAGTGCCTGAGTATACCGCAAATGCAGATGCTCTCGGAGCTCTAAGAATTTTAGAAGCTATCAAATTTCACAAATTAGAAAAAAAAACAAAGTTCTATCAAGCAGGCACGTCTGAAATGTATGGTAAAGTAAAAGAATCACCGCAAAATGAAAAAACTAATTTTTATCCACTCAGTCCTTACGGTGTAGCAAAATTATATGCACATTGGATAACAAAAAACTATAGAGAAGCCTACAATATTTTTGGTTCAAATGGAATTTTGTTTAACCACGAAAGTCCTCGTAGAGGTGAAACATTTGTGACAAAAAAAATTATAAGAGCTTTAGTAAGAATTAAGATGGGCAAACAAAAAAAATTATTTTTAGGTAATCTGGAGTCAAAAAGAGATTGGGGGCACGCTAGAGATTATGTAGAGGCAATGTGGAAAATACTTCAACAAAAAAAACCAGATGATTATGTAATTGCAACAGGTAAACAGTTTAGCATAAGACAGTTCATTACTTTAGTAGCAAAAAAATTAAATTTAAATATTGTTTGGAAAGGTAAAGGTTTAAACGAAAAAGGATTTAACGTTGATACAAAAAAAAATATTATTTTAGTAGATAAAAATTATATAAGACCATTAGATGTGAATACTCTTCTAGGAAATGCCTCAAAGGCTAGAAAAAAACTTTCTTGGAAACCCAAAACAAATATTCATGAACTTATTGAGGAAATGATATTAGAGGAAATAAATATCTTAAATGATCAATAAAAAAAGTAAAATATTTATTGCAGGCCACAGAGGTATGGTCGGTTCTTCTATTTATAGAAAATTGAAAAAATTAGGATATAAAAATTTAATAGTAGTCGATAAAAAAATTCTCAATTTATTAGATCAAAAAAAAGTTTATAATTATCTAAAGAGAAATAGTCCTAAATTAGTGATTATAGCAGCCGCAAAAGTTGGAGGTATTTTAGCAAATTCTAAATTTAAAGAAAAATTTTTGTATGAAAACTTACAAATCCAGAACAATCTTATTCATGGATCTTATTTAGCTAAGGTGAAAAATTTAATTTTTTTGGGATCAAGCTGTATTTATCCAAGAAATTGCAAACAACCAATGAGAGAGGAACATATATTATCTGGAAAGCTAGAAGAAACAAATGATGCTTATGCTGTAGCAAAAATTGCAGGGATTTATATGTGTTTAAATTATTCGAAAAATTATAAGTTAAATTATAAATGTTTAATGCCACCTAATATGTATGGGCCAGGTGATAATTACGACATTAACACATCTCACTTTTTTTCAGCTTTAATAAAGAAAATCTCATTAGCAAAAAAATTGAATAAAAAGAGTATAATTTTGTGGGGCACAGGTAACGCCCAAAGAGAACTAATGTTTGTTGAGGATTTTGCTGATGCATTAATTTTTTTTATTAATAAAAGAATTAAAGAACCCTTTATAAATATTGGGACTGGTAAAAGCTATTCAATAAAGTGGTACGCAAGATTTTTAATGAAAAAAATTGGAGTGCAACTAAAAATAAAATTTGACAAGAGAAAGCCTGATGGAATGCCCAAAAAATGCCTAGATATCTCATTAGCTCGAAAATATGGTTGGAGACTAAAAAGTAATTTTGATGTTGGATTCAATAAAACTTATAAAGACTTCCAAAAAATTATTAAAATCAACCAAAATTAAATATTTACAACTTTTTATAATACAGTATAAGTCCATTGCCTGGTGATTATTGCGAAGGTGTAATACCCGATTCCATTCCGAACTCGGAAGTCAAGCCCTTCTGCGCCGATGGTACTTTGTCTTAAGACACGGAAGAGTAGGACGTTGCCAGGCTAAATTATTATGAAAATAAAAAGTTCCCTAAAATCTCTAAAAAAAAGAGACTTAAATTCTAAAATGGTTAAAAGAAGAGGAAGAGTTTATATAATTAACAAAAAAAATCCAAAATTTAAAGCAAGACAAAAATAGCCCAATGGATAATGATGGTCACAAAAAAACTTGGGAAAATTTTACAAAATTCGTTCTTTGGGGGACAATATCAGTTATTGCTATATTAGTAGTCTTAGCTATTGTTTTATTATAAATTCTTATTAAAAATTAATGATTATAGGTTCTGTCTGTGAAAATAAAGTTACTGAAAAAAGAATTTCAGTTACCCCTGAAAATGTTAAAAAGTATATTTCGAATGGATTTAAGGTTTATCTAGAAAAGAATTATGCAAATCATCTAGAAATTGATGATAAAAAATTTTTGGAAAATGGTGCAGAATTTTTTGATAAGAAAGAAAGAATTATAAAAGAATCCGATATTTTGTTACAACTTAATCTACCAGAAGAAGATGAATTAAAACATTTAACACCTAACAAAAATTTAATTGGTATTTTTGATCCTACAAATAATAAAGATCGAATTTCAAAACTTTCTACAAACAACATTAATGTTTTTTCTTTAGAATTACTCCCAAGAATAACTCGAGCACAATCTATGGATATCTTATCCTCACAAGCAAATCTTGCTGGATATAAAGCAGTAGTTGATGCTTTTTCTTTTTTTAATAAAGCAATTCCAATGATGATGACAGCCGCAGGAACAATTCCTGCTGCAAAAGTTCTTATAGTGGGAGCTGGAGTTGCAGGATTACAGGCTATAGCTACGGCAAAAAGAATGGGAGCAATAGTATTTGCTACCGATGTTAGGATGGCGTCAAAAGAACAAGTTGAAAGTTTGGGTGGTAAGTTTTTAGTTGTTGAGGGATCAGAGAATTTAGAAACATCAAGTGGTTACGCAAAAGAAGCCTCAGAAGAATTTAAAAAAAAACAAGAAGACCTATTAAAAGAGACCCTAAAAAAAATTGATATTGTTGTCTGTACAGCTTTAATTCCTGGTAAAAAGGCTCCTATTATAATTAAGGGAGATATGATTAAAGGAATGCCTAAAGGTTCAGTCATTTATGATTTAGCCGCTTCCCAAGGTGGCAATACAGAATTTACAAAACCAGACGAAATAGTTAATTTAGATGGTGTCAAGATTTTGGGAGATAGCAATTTACTTAATAAACTTCCAATATCTGCGTCAAATTTATACTCCAAAAATTTACTTAATTTTGTGGTAAATTTGTATGATAAAAAAAATAATAAAATTAATATAAACTTAGAAGACGAAATTATAAAAAAAACATTAATCAAGTAATATGGAAATAGACCCTTTTATATTTAGGTTAAGCATATTTATTTTATCAATATTTATTGGTTACTATGTTGTATGGAGTGTTACACCATCTCTTCATACACCATTGATGTCAGTGACTAATGCGATTTCATCAGTCATTATAGTTGGAGCAATAATTGCAGCATTGGCCGGTAACAATGAAAACATTTTTAACGAATCAAGTATATTTGGTTTTTTAGCTATAATTTTGGCTGCAGTTAATATATTTGGGGGGTTTTTAGTTACTCAAAGAATGTTGGCTATGTATAAAAAGAAGAAAAAATAATGATCTCAACAAATTTATTAGCTTTGTTTTACTTAGTTTCAGGAGTGTTATTTATTTTGGCATTAAGGGGACTTTCGTCTCCTGAAACTTCTAGACAAGGAAATTTTTTTGGTATTTTAGGTATGTCAATTGCAGTAATAGTAACATTTTTATCAATAGGAAATTTTTCTACCAGCTTTATTTACGTCGTTTTATTTCTTTTGATTGGTGGGGGTGTTGGGGCATTTATAGCTTTTAAAATACCGATGACAGCGATGCCAGAATTAGTTGCTGGTTTCCACAGCTTAGTTGGTTTAGCAGCAGTTTTTGTTGCAATTTCAGCTTTTTTAAATCCAGAAGCTTTTAATTTAGGTGCATCAGGCAATATTAAGCTAGCAAGTTTAATTGAAATGTCAATTGGTGCAGCCGTAGGTGCTGTAACTTTTTCTGGTTCAATAATTGCATTCTTGAAATTAAGAGGAATAATGTCGGGCGCACCTATCACTTTTACAGGACAACATGTCTTAAATTTGTTTATTTTAATATCAATTATAGGCTTAACTTATTTTCTTTGTGTTTCACAATCGCCAAATTTATTTTGGACTTTAATCGTCATATCCTTCTTAGTTGGTATACTCTTGATTATACCTATTGGTGGAGCTGATATGCCAGTAGTAATTTCAATGTTGAACTCTTACTCGGGTTGGGCTGCAGCAGGAATAGGTTTTACTCTAGAAAATACTGCTTTAATTATTACAGGTGCTTTAGTTGGTTCTTCAGGTGCAATCTTATCTTACATAATGTGTAAAGGAATGAACAGATCCTTTTTTAGCGTAATCCTTGGAGGGTTTGGAGGCACTGATCACATTTCGAAATCTGACAGTAAAGAACAAAAACCAGTTAAAAGTGGAAACTCAGATGACGCTGCCTTTTTAATGAAAAATGCGTCTTCAGTTATTATTGTACCAGGTTATGGAATGGCTGTTGCACAGGCTCAACACGCTCTAAGAGAGATGGTGGATACATTAAAAAAAAATGGTATTAAAGTTTCATATGCAATTCATCCAGTAGCAGGAAGAATGCCAGGGCACATGAACGTTCTTTTAGCCGAAGCTAATGTCCCATACGACGAAGTGTTTGAGTTAGAAGAAATAAATAACGATTTTTCAAATTGTGACGTTGCATATGTTATTGGTGCTAATGACGTAACAAATCCAGTTGCAAAAACTGATCCACAAAGCCCTATTTACGGTATGCCAATCTTAGACGTAGAAAAGGCAAAATCAGTATTATTTGTAAAAAGAAGTTTGTCTCCAGGTTATGCTGGAGTAGATAATGATCTATTTTACAGAGAAAATACTTTGATGTTATTTGCTGATGCAAAAAAAATGACAGAAGACATAATTAAGAGTTTTTAAAAGTGACACAAATTTATTGCGATATTGCCGACATAAAGACTATCAAAAAATATTCTACAAAAAAAATCGTTAAAGGTTTTACAACTAATCCAAGTTTAATGAGAAAAGCGGGTGCTAAAAACTATGAACTTTACTCAAAAGAAATTTTAAAAGCTTGTAAAAATAAACCTATATCATTTGAAGTTTTTGCAGATGACTATAAAAATATTTTGAAACAAGCACTGAAAATTAAATCCTGGGGTAAAAATGTCTATGTTAAAATACCAGTAGAAAACTCAAAAGGAATATTTATGGGCAAAATCATAAAAGAATTAAGCAAGAAGAACATTAAAATGAATATCACTGCAGTATACACACACAAGCAAACTAATAAGATATTAAGCAAAATCAGCAAAACGACTAACTTAATTATTTCTATATTTGCTGGAAGAGCAGGCGATGTAGGCAAAGATCCGATTCCAGAAATAAAAAAAAGCATTTCTAGTGCAAAAAAATTTAAAAAAACAAAAATTCTTTGGGCAAGCGTAAGGGAACCATATAATTTTACACAAGCTTCCCAGCTAGGATGCCATATAATAACTATACCTCCAAATATAATCTCAAAAATAGAAAAATTCGGTAAATCATTTAAAGGCTTGACTAATGATACAGTTAAAGCATTTTTAATCGATAGCAGAAAATCAAAATTTAAGATTTAAATCTGGTTGCGGGGGACGGATTTGAACCGTCGACCTTCAGGTTATGAGCCTGACGAGCTACCAGACTGCTCCACCCCGCGATATTAAATCCTGTTTTTTAACTTATTAAGTTTCTTTACCCTTTTAATGTTTTCTTGGAGAATTCTTTTCTTTTTCTCTGACGGCTTTTCATAATTAGATTTAAGTTTTACAATTTTAAAAAAACCGTCTCTTTGAAGTTTTCTTTTTAAAACTCTCAAAGCTTGCTCTACATTATTGTCTTTTACATCTATTTTAATAACGACCCCCAAAAAGCGTAGTAATTAACATCTTAAAAAAAATATGTCTATATTATTTTTACTTAATTAAAGATTTTTTTTTTGTGCTTTTTCTTTAAGTTTTTTCTCTCTATTTATACGTCTCTCAGCCTTTCCTAGTGCCTCTGTCAAATCTTTCTGTGAAAATAAATTAATTGCCACAGGATCTTTAGCATTGAGATTATTGAAATTCCAATAACTTTTATTTCTTATAGCAACAACAGAGTTTTTTGTAATACCTACTAGTTTTGCGATTTGTGAGTCCTTTAGTTGAGAATGATTTCTTATTAACCAAAGAACAGAATCTGGTTTATCTTGTCTTTTTGATAAAGGAACATATTTTTTTAATTTTTTTTCTGTTTCCTTAATATCAATATCGTAATTAGTTATATTAAGTGGTCTTTCTTGATCTTTACTTGATAGCTCAATTTCTTCTTTGGTTAATTGTCCTGATATTATTGGATTGTAAGCTTTTATACTTTTGGCCACCTCTCCATCAGCAATACCTTGAACCTCTATTTCATGCAAATTACAAAAATTTGCAATTTGTTTAAATGTTAATGTTGTGTTTTCAACAAGCCAAACTGCGGTCGCCATTGGCATTAATGGTGTCATAGACATAAGATAAATTATTTTTTCGTTTCTGATTTAAAGTTTTGAAATTTTTTGTTGAATTTGCTTACCCTACCTTTATCCATAATTTTCTGTTTACCACCGGTCCAAGCGGAGTGAGATTTAGGATCTATGTCAAGTTTAAGAACATCACCCTCGTTGCCCCATGTAGATTTAGTTTCAAATTGCGTGCCATCTGTCATTTCCACTTTTATTTTATGGTAGCTAGGATGAATATTTTTTTTCATAGCAAACTTATAACAAAAGAAAATTATAAAACAATTAAAAGATATTAATTTTTTTGTTTAAATCGTTATTTATTCTCTCATTTGATGCTTTAATACTTATTTTATGAAATTTTTTTTTTTCAAAATTGTCCACAATTCCACCCGCTTCTTTAATCAATACTGCTCCAGCAGCTATGTCCCATAAATTAACATTTTTGTGTAAACATCCATCAAATCTACCCGAAGATAGATAAGCCAAATCCAGTGCTGCGCTGCCTGTGTTTCTAATAATGAAATTATCAGGTAAATTTTCTCTAAAATTTACACCATAAAGACACTCAGAAAGTTTACTCTTTTTTGAAACTCTTATACTTTTATTGTTTAGATATGCTCCACCATCTTGTTCAGCATAAAAAATTTCGTCTTTTATTGGGTCGAATATAACACCAGCAATTATCTCATCATTATTTAAAAGTGCAATTGAAATACAAAAGTGAGGAACGCCATTTAAGAAATTTGTAGTGCCATCAATTGGATCAATTATCCAAAAATTATCTTTATCATTATTTTCAATAAAACCACTTTCTTCTGTGAGAAAAGAGAAGTTTTTTTTTGATTTTTCTAACTCGTTAATAATTATTTCCTCAGCTTTCCTATCAGCATTTGTTACAAAATTATTAGGACCTTTTAAAGAAACTTGTAATTTTTCAACCTCACCAAAATCCCTTATTAATATTTTAGATGCCTTCTCTGATGCTTTAATCATAATATTTAGTATAGGAGAAATCGAATTCATGATTAAATTTTTTTTATATACTCTAATTTTCTAGTATCTATTATAATCTCATCTTCATTTTCAATAAATGGAGGAACTTGAATATTAAGACCGTTTACAAGTGTTGCAGGCTTATAAGATGAGGATACTGTTTGACCTTTTAAAGCTACATCAGTAGCCTTTATTTTGCAAACAACTTGATTTGGTAATTCAATTGAGATCGCATTTCCATTAAAAAAACTTATTGATACTTCTAAATTTTCAGTAAGTAATTTACCTTTTTCTCCAACTATATCCTTATTAATTTCAATTTGCTCAAAAGACTTTGGTTCTATAAAAAAATAATTTTTTTCATCTTCATAAAGGAAATTATAAGATATATCCTCTAGAGACGCTTTTTCAACAGCTTCACTTGACCTAAACCTTTTATTTACCTTAGTATTTGTATTAATACTTTTCATTTCTACTTGTGCGAAAGCACCACCTTTTCCAGGTTTAACATGTTGAGTTTTTAATACTTGCCATAAATCATCTCTATATTCTAAAAGCATCCCAACTTTAATTTCACTAGCGCTAATTTTCATTTAAATTTATTTATAGCCTCTATTGGTTTATTTTTTTTATTTTTCCAAATGTAGCCTGAGATAGCTAAAAAGTTTGCATTATTCAATAGTAGTTTTTGATAATTGTTAGGGTTGATACCACCAATAGCTACTATTGGAGTTTTTGTGAATATTCTAGCTTTTTTCAGCGTGCTGACTGTTGCCTTGTATTTTACTTTTTTAGTTTTTGATAAATTAAAAGCACCAAATGCTACATAATCAGCATTATTTTTAATTGCAACTTTAGCTAATTTTATTGAGTTATGACAAGTAATTCCTATTATTTTATTTCCTATTAATTTTCTAGCATTTAAAATACTCATGTCTTTTTGACCTAAATGACAACCATCGGCCTCCAATTCTTTTGCCAGAAAAACATCATCATTTATCAAAAACTTAATATTATAAATCTTACAAATTTTTTTGACCTTCTTTCCAATAATTAATTTTTTTTTGAAACTTTCTTTTTTTAGTCTAAGTTGAAAAAAACTAACTTTTTTTTGTTTAAAAACTTTAATTAAATCCGAATAGAAAGATGTGTTGATTTTTGGTGGAGATATAAGATAAATGTATTTTTTTGTATTAATTTTCAAGATCTTTAGACCATTTTCCTTGAGCCGCCAATGTATTCATTTTTGCCCTGTGGTTAAAAATCTTATGAGTGCCGTGAATATTGTGTATGTCTTTTGACCAAAATTTTAAGGCACTTTGTTGTAGAGCTCGTCCATATGAAAAAGTCATGATAAAGTCAGTGTCATTGTATTTATTTATTAAATCTAAATTTTCCGTTGCCTCTATTTCTGATTGACCCCCAGATAAAAAGGCAATTCCCGGAACTTCTGAAGGAACAGAATTTTTTAAACATTCTAAAGTTAATTTTGCAACTTCTTCACTCGAAACTTTTTCCTTAGATTTGCTACCAGATAAAATCATATTGGGTTTAAGTATAATTCCTTTTAAGTCAACCTTGTGTAAAATTAATTCTTCAAAACATTTTTTTATGACTTCTGAGGTTTTAGAAAAACATTCTTTTGATGAATGTTCACCATCCATCAATACTTCTGGTTCTACTATTGGAACCATATTAGCCTCTTGAACTAAAGCAGAATATCTAGCAAGCGCATGAGCATTTGATTGGACAGAGAGTTTACTTGGATAGTTTTTAGATATACTATAAACACCTCTCCATTTTGTAAACTTCGCTCCGAGTTTATAATATTCTTTTAATCTTTCTCTTAAACCATCTAAGCCTTCGGTAATTTTTTCATCTGGTGAACTGGCTAAAACTTTTGCACCTGTATCGACTTTAATACCTGGGTTAGATCCCATATCTGAAATTAATTCTGGTATCATATTTTTTTTGGATGTTTGTTGTTTTATTGTTTCGTCGTATAGAATTACACCCCCTATACATTTAGTCATACTTGATGCGCTGAATAGAGTTTCTCTAAATAATAATCTATTTTCTGGAGTAGACGGCACATTTACACCATCCAATCTTTTTGTCATGGTTCCGGTGCTCTCATCAGCAGCTAAAATACCCCTGCCTCTTTCTAAAATTTTTAGAGCTATGTTATTTAGTTCTGACATATTAATTCAGGGCTTTTATACCAGGAAGTTCTTTTCCTTCAAGATATTCTAAAAATGCACCACCAGCAGTTGAAACAAAGTTGAATTCCTTGATTGCATTGATTTCGTTTATTAATGCAATTGTATCTCCTCCTCCTACAACTGAGTAAATTGATTTGTTTTTATTTTTTTTTATAATCGTATTTGCAATTTCATAGCTACCATTCGCGAAGTTTGGATTTTCAAAATATCCAGCTGGACCGTTCCAAAGCACTGTTTCACTATTTTGAATTATATTTTTAATTGTATTTATTGTTTTTGGTCCTATGTCTAAAATTAAATCATCTTCATCTATCTCATTTAATTCCTTAACTTTTGATTTATCATCTAGATTTCTACCCACCAAAACATCTTTTGGAAATGTAATAGAACAAGAATGTTGTTTTGATGTTTTAAATATTTCATCAATTATTTTTTCACAATTTTTCTCTTTAATGGATTTTCCAATTTGATTTCCTTTATAACTAAGAATATTATTTGCCATTCCCCCAACAATAATAATATTATCAAATTTAGGTATCAAATTTTTAATTATTCCAATTTTGGTAGAAATTTTTGATCCCCCAATAATACAAGTGATTGGTTTTTTAATTTCAGATGTAATTTTCTTTAAAGCACTTAGCTCAGCTTCAAATTGAAGTCCAGCAAAAGAGGGTAAAAACTTAGTGATCTCACTCACTGATGCATGAGATCTATGAGAACACGAAAACGCATCATTTACAAACAGGTCAGCCAGCCCTGACAAATGTTTAGCAAATGAAGTATCATTTTTTTCCTCCTCCTCATAAAACCTAATATTTTCTAAAAAAATAATTTCATAACCTTTTTTTTCAAATAAATCTTCTTTTTTTAATTGAAGAATGTCACTACTAATCAATTTAATTTTTCTACCTATTTTTTTTTCTAAATTTTCACAAATTGGTTTCATAGATAGATCGCTGTTTTTTTTTCCTTTAGGACGTCCTACGTGAGAAATCACTATTATTTTAGTTTTTCTACTAAGTAAAAAATTAATTATTGGTAATATTTTATCAATTCTTGTTTGATCTGTAATTACACCATTTTTAATAGGAACATTTAAATCTAGCCTTAACAAAACTTTTTTTTGATCTAAATTCTCTTGATCTCTAATATTATCCATTAAATAATCTTGCGAAGATACTCTGCTATATCACACATTCTGTTGGAAAAACCCCACTCGTTATCGTACCAAGCTGAAATTTTACCCATATTTTTTCCTACTACATTTGTCAGACTTGCGTCAATAATTGATGACGCAGGATTATGATTAAAATCAATAGATACAAGTTTTTCTTTAGTCATCTGTAAAACTTTATTTTTATTACTTTCGCTAAATTTCTTGAAAGCTAAATTTATTTTTTCAATGCTTAAATCTTTTTTGGATTGAAAGATCAATTCAACCAGTGAAACATTGGGTGTGGGCACTCTCATTGCAACACCCTCTAATTTCCCTTTTAGATCAGGTATAATTTCATCAATTGCTCTCGAAGCCCCTGTTGAAGTTGGTACTATAGACTGGACAGCAGATCTCGCTCTTCTAGGATCTTTATGAGAATTATCCAGAAGTCTTTGATCGGTTGTAAATGAATGAATAGTGGTCATAAAACCTTTTTCAATTACAAAATTATTGTTTAAGACATAGACAACTGGAGCCAAACAATTAGTAGTACATGAAGCTGCAGAAATAATTTTATCTTTATTTGAGATATTTTTATGGTTTACCCCATAGACTATGGTCTTATCAGCATTTTTACAAGGCGCTGAAACAATTACTTTTCTGGCGCCATTCTTAATATGGGAAATTAATTTATCTCTTGAATTAAATCTACCCGTACACTCAAGAGCTATATCAACATTATATTTATTCCAAGAAATATTATTTAAATTAGTTTCTTGCGAATAAGTGATTTTATTTCCATTAATTATTAAATTATTTTTTTCTACAAATACTTCGGCTTTAAATTCTCCGTGTATACTATCTCTTTTTATAAGATCACAGGCTGTATTAATATCTGCCCTATTATTAATGTGGTTAACTTTAAGCTGTTTATGTTTTTCCTCAAAAATAGATCGTAGCACCATTCTGCCAATTCTCCCTAATCCATTAATACCGATTTTTGCTTTCATAGTTTTTCCTTAATTCTATTTATGATATTTTGCTCATCTAATTTGAAATGGTCATAAATATCTTTGTATGGAGCGCTTTTGCCAAAAACATTAATTCCAAAAGCTAACCCATCGCGACCAGTATATTTTTTCCAGTAGTTAGTCTCTGAAGCCTCAATTGAAACTTTCATTATATTCTCTGTTAATATTTCTGATTTATAATTGTCACTCTGTAAATCAAAAATTTCATGACATGGCATTGATATAACTTTAGAATAAATATTATCTGTGGCTAATTTATGACTAATTTTGCATGCAAGATCTATTTCAGAGCCACTTGAAATTAAAACTAAACTTAAATCATCCCCTGTTCTCATTACCTCATAAGCTCCTTTAGAACATTGATTAATATCTAAATAATCTCTTCTAATTGGATTTGTCTTTTGTCTGGTTAAGGCTATTACACTTGGAGTACTTTTATTTTCAAGAGCTATCTGCCAACATTCAAATGTTTCTATCGTGTCTGCCGGTCTAAATACATTTAAATTTGGTATGGATCTTAGCGCTGATAGTTGTTCAATTGGCTGATGTGTTGGTCCATCCTCACCAAGACCAATAGAGTCATGAGTGAAAACAAAAATAATTTTTTGACCCATCATGGCAGACAACCTTATTGACGGTTTACAATAGTCGCTGAATATTAAAAACGTCCCTCCATAAGGGATAAAATTACTATGCAAAGATATTCCATTCATTATTCCACACATAGCATGTTCTCTAACTCCATAATGAATGTAATTACCATCAAATTTTCCTGGCTTAATAATTGTGTGGGACTTGGTTTTTGTATTATTCGAGCCAGCTAAGTCAGCAGATCCTCCAATAAGATTTGTTAATTTTGATACAATCTCAAGAAATTTTTCTGAAGATTTTCTGGTCGGCATTGGCTCTAAAGCCTTAATATACTGTTTCTTAAATTCTTCAATTTCCTGAATTATAGAATCTGGAATTAAATTTTTCTTTTCCGTTGGAGTTTTGGAATAATATTTTTCAGCTCTTAAAGAAGCTTTGTTACCTATTTCTCTCCATGCATTTAATATTTTTTCTGGAATCTCGAAAGGTTTATATTTCCAATTTAACTTTTTTCTTACAAGTTTAATTTCGTCGTGTCCCAAAGGACTTCCGTGAGAAGATGCTTTACCACCTTTATTCGGAGAGCCATAACCTATTGTTGTTTTGCAAGATATTGCAATAGGTTTTTTTGAATTTTGGGCTTTTTTTAGCGCATTAAAAATTTGTTTTTCGTTATGTCCATTTATATCTAAATAATTCCAACCATAACTCTCAAATCTTTTTTTTGTGTTATCTGATACGGCTAAGTTTGTTGGCCCATCTATAGACACAGCATTATTATCAAACAACAATATAAGATTCTTTAATTTTAGATGACCTGCTAAACTTAATGCTTCGTGACTAATGCCTTCCATTAAGCAACCATCACCTGCTAAAACATAAGTTTTATGATCAATAAATTTCTTACCAATTTTACTCTTTAACATTTCTTCAGCCAGAGCAAAACCAACTGCATTTGCAATCCCTTGACCAAGAGGTCCTGTTGTTGTCTCAATACCAGAATCTGAATGATATTCAGGATGACCAGCACATATAGAATTTAGCTTTCTAAAATTTTTAATATCCTTCAAAGAAACACTTTTATATCCAGTTAAATAAAGCAAAGAATACAAAAGCATAGATCCATGTCCCGCAGATAAAATAAATCTATCTCTGTTAATCCAACTTGGATTTTTTGGATTAAATTTTAAAAAATTCTTAAATAATACTGTAGCAACATCAGCCATACCCATGGGCATTCCTGGATGACCGGAGTTTGCAGCTTCTACCGCATCAATTGATAAAAATCTAATTGCGTTAGCTAATTGTTTGTGTTCTACTTTCAATTGTTAACCTATCTAGACTAAGATGACTTAATTTAATAATATAATATATATATGAATTACTTCAGCGAGAAAGAAAAAAAGTTAGAAATTGCGCTCGACAAATTAAAAAAACTTAAATTGGTAGATGAGGAAGGTCTGAAAAATATAGAATTTTTATCTGATCAAAAAAATCAATTAGAAATTGAAAAAAAAGAACTTGAAAATAAACATCAAAATTTAATCAACGAACATCAAAAATTAAGGGAACAATTAAAGGTCATTAGAGATAAAAATTCTAAACATAAACTAGATCAATTAAAATTTAACGAGAAAATTGATGAATTAAATCAAGAAACAGATATTCTCTCAGATGAAATTGATAAATGGCAAATATAAATATTAAATTTAATAGAAAAGATTTTCTTTTGTCTTGCGATGATGGTCAAGAAGAACATTTAGAGGAGTTAGCAAACCACCTTAGTAACAAATTTGATAAGTTAAAATCAGATCTAGGAAATATAGGGGAGAACAAATTATTATTAATTACTTCAATAAAAATAATGGATGAGTATTTTGAAACTAAAAAAAAAGTTGATATCAACAAAAGAGATATAAAAAATATTACTGAAAAATTTAAAGAACTTAAGTCTTTAGCCTACAATTATAAAGATGACAAAGAAAATGAAGCAAAAAAATTATCTGACAGCATATCGAAGCTTGAAAATGAAATTCAGAGTCTAAAAGATGAATACGATAAAATAATTTCAAACACAACAAAACAAATTGAGGAATTTGTTCAAAAAACAAATTTAGAGAACTAGATTTTTGTAGTGAAAAAATCTCAAATAAGAAAAACAATATTAAGAAAACGGTTAAATTTTAACGTTAAAGGTAAAAAAATTAATTTTTATAAATTACTCAAGTTATTAAATCGGGAAACCAAAAATAAAAAAATAGGTATTTATTATCCAATTGGATCCGAGGTATCCACACTTGAGCTAATAGAAAATTTAAGAAAAAAAAAATTCATTGTCTCATTACCGGTTTTAGAAAAAAAGTTCAAAATGTCATTTTATAAATGGAATAAAAAAAGCCCGCTAAAAATTAACAAGCTTGGAATTCCAGAACCTGTTAAAATAAAAAGAATCACTCCTTTAATTCTTATTATGCCAATTGTAGCATTTGATGCTGATTTAAATAGACTTGGATATGGTGGGGGATATTATGATAGATACATAAATAAATTTGAAAAAACAAAAAAAATATTAAAAATTGGCCTTGCTCTTTCTTGCCAAAAAATAAATAAAGTTCCGACTAACAAATTTGATAAAAAAATGAATTATATATTGACTGAAAATAAAATTTATAAATGAGAATACTTTTCTTAGGAGATATTGTTGGACCATCAGGCTGTAATGTTGTTAAGAAGTTTTTACCATATATAATCAAAGAAAATGATTTAGATTTTGTTGTTGCTAATGGTGAAAATGCTGCAGATAATGGAGTAGGCATAACCGAAAAAATTTCTAATGAATTATTCAAATGTGGAATAAATGTTTTGACTACAGGAAATCATGTATGGGATCAAAAAGAAACAGTTGAACATATTGAGAAAGAAAAAAAACTATTAAGACCATTCAATTTGACAAATCCAGCTCCTGGTAAAGGTTTTGAAGTTTTTCTTTGTAAAAAGAATTTTAAGGTTGGTGTACTTAATTTAATGGGAAATGTTTTTATGAAAAAATGTGATGATGTATTTAAAGAGACAGAGAAATTTTTAAATAACCATAAATTAAAAGATAATTATGATTTTTTAATCATTGATTTCCATGGAGAAACAACTAGTGAAAAAATGGCAATTGCCCATTTGTTTGATGGCAAAGCTACTTTAATAACAGGCACCCATACACATGTTCCAACAAACGATGCAAGAATTTTAAAAAATGGTTCTGCATACATAACAGACTCTGGAATGTGCGGTGATTACGATTCTGTAATAGGTATGAATAAAGAAAATTCTATAAACAAATTTTTTAAAAAAAGGTCTGAAAAACATTATCCTGCTATTGGTGAGGGAACCATATCAGGTGTTGTAGTTGATTGTTGTACTGAAACAGGTTTAGCAAAGAAAATAAAAAGTTTTATAATGGGAGGTGTTCTCCAAAACACGATTTGATATGGCAGGTCATTCTCACTGGGCTGGAATAAAACATAAAAAAGGAAGAGTAGATAAAGAGAGGTCAAAAATTTTCTCAAAGCTGTCCAGGGAAATTACTGTCGCTGCAAAATTAGGAGATAAAGACCCTGATATGAACCACAGACTAAGATCAGCTATTCAGGCTGCTAGAGCAGCTAATATGCCCAAGGATAATATAGAAAGGGCTATTGATAAATCAAAATTAAATGATCAATCTAATTTTGAAGAAATAAGATATGAGGGATTTGGTAATTATAAAATTGCTGTTATTGTCGAGACATTGACTGATAATAAAAACAGAACAGCATCAAAAATAAGAGAAATTTTTCAAAAAAATGGAGGAAACCTAGGAACCCAAGGATCAGCTTCACATAACTTCAAACAACTTGGTATAATAAGAGTTAATACTGAGCAAATAGATTCTGAAAAAATGCTTGAAATTGCCATTAATTCCGGAGCAGATGAGTGCTTTTCAAATAAGAGTTATCATGAGATACATTGTAATAAAGAAGACATTTACGATGTTAAAAAAATTATGGAAAAAAAAATTAATAATTTTTTATCTACAAATATTGAATGGTATCCTCTAAATAAAGTTAACTTAAACAAAGAAAAATTTTTAGAAGCTAATAAGTTTTTGGAAACTTTAGAGGATCATGATGATGTCCAAAAAGTTTACTCAAATATTGAAATGTTGGAATAGAAGATGTTTATTATAGGCATAGATCCAGGAATAAAAGGAGCTATATGTATTTTAAAAAACGGTAAAATATTGGATGTATTTGATATGCCCATAATGCCAGTTGGAAAAAAAAATAAATCTCAAGTTAATGGCTACCAAATATATAATGAAATTCAAAAAGTAATTGTCAATGAAGACAAAAAAGATATAAAAGTTGTAATAGAACAGGTCTCAGCAATGCCTGGCCAGGGAGTTACAAGCATGTTTAATTTTGGACAATCTTTCGGTGTACTTAAAGGTATATTTTCTGCCATGCAAATACCTATGGATTTTGTTTCGCCTGTTAAATGGAAAAGACATTATAACCTCATAAATACTCAGAAAGACTCTAGCAGAACTAAAGCAATTGAGTTTTTTCCTTACATTTCTTCAAAATTATCTAGAAAAAAAGATGCCAACAAAGCTGACGCAATATTAATTGCAAGTTTTTACCATCAAAACCAAAAAAATTAAGACAAATTGATGACACATTTTAGTGTGAAATCTTTTCCATGGAAGCAGATATAAGTTCACAAGCAGTTGGTTTAGGAAGCTCAGTTGATTTTTCATTAATAAGTTTATTTCTCAGAGCAGATTTTGTCGTCAAATCTGTAATAATCATATTAATAGCAGCATCAATATACTCTTGGGCAATTATAATTGATAAATTTAAACTGTTCAAAAAAATAAATGAAAGCACTTTAGAATTTGAGGAAAAGTTTTGGAAATCAAAATCTGCTGAAAGTTTTTATAATAATCTTTCAGCAAGCAAAGAAGATCCAATGTCAAATGTTTTTAGAAAAACAATGCAAATTGTTTTGAAATCAAGATCTAGAAATAATTTAAATGAAAAACTCTCAGGCTTATTAGAGTCAAATATTGAGACTGAGGTGAATTCTTTAGAAAAAAATTTTTCTTTTCTTGCTACAGTAGGTTCAACTGCTCCCTTTATCGGCTTATTCGGAACAGTTTGGGGTATTATGAATTCTTTTCAATCGATAGCTGTTTCAAGAAATACCAGTTTAGCAATTGTTGCACCAGGAATTGCTGAAGCATTATTTGCTACAGCATTAGGATTGTTAGCAGCTATACCTGCTGTAATTGCATACAATAGATTTAACAGTGATTCAAAAAAATATTCTCAAAGATTAGAAAATTTTGCCAAAAGATTTTTGTCTATTATTTAAATTATGGCTTTTAGTTTAAAAAAAAAATCTAAAGAACCAATAAGTGAAATAAACGTTACTCCATTTGTAGATGTTATGCTTGTTTTATTGATTGTATTTATGGTTACAGCGCCACTTCTTACAGTAGGTGTTCAGGTAGATTTACCAGAAAGTTCGGCTGACTCTCTACCAGAGGAACAAGAACCTTTAACACTAACAATAAACTCAAAAGGTGAAATATTTATTCAAGAGGCCAAAGTTGATTACGATAATGTAATTGCAAAAATACTAGCTGTATCCAAAAATAGAACTGATACAAGGATATACGTTAGGGGAGATAAAACAATAAATTATGGTAGAGTGCTTGAAGTAATGGGCATGTTATCTGGATCTGGTTTTACTAAAGTTGCTTTAATTTCAGAACCATATAAAGAAAGATGATTCATTAATGATCAAGAATGTTGCAATATCATCTGCATTGCATGTTATTTTAGTTGTAATAACTGCTTTAACCTTTCCTTTTATCGCAAAAAAACCAATAGATTTACCTCCGCTAGTTTCAATTGAACTTATTCAAATTTCAGACAAAACAAACATTCCTTTTGCTCCAAAAGCAAAAAAAATAATAGAAAATGTGAAAGAAAAAGAAAAACTTGTTTCTGAACAGGCGCCACCAAAAAAAATTAAAAAAGAAAAACCAGATGCAATCCCTTTGCCGGATCAAATGAAAGAAATTGTAAAAAAACCTGAAAAGGATTTGCAGAATCCTGAAAAAATTGATGAAGAAATAAAGCAAGTTTCTGAATTTGAGAAAAAAGAGTTATTTGATCCAAATAATATAGCTGCCTTAATAGATAAATCTAAGGAAGTCTCTTCAGAAACAACAAATAAAACAAATAAAATAACTCAATCAAAACAAAAAAATATTAGCAACAGTTCATTAACATTAAGCGAAGAAGACGCATTAAAGGCACAAATTTTTGGGTGTTGGAGTATTCCGTTGGGATTACCATATAACGAAAACTTGTTAGTCAGAATTAAATTAAGTCTTGATCCTGATGGAACTGTTGTTAACTCAGAGATTTTAGACCATGCGAGAATGAATAAGCCAGGGCAAGGTTTCTACAAAGTTCTTGCTGAGAGCGCTTTAAGAGCAATTAGACTTTGTCAACCCCTAAGAGTACCTTCAACTGGATATGAGAGGTGGAAAGATCTTCAACTAAATTTTGATGCAAGGGAGATGTTAAAGGGATGAATAAAAGCAAATATTACCTCTTTGCAGTTTTATTATTTATAATACCAAATTTTTCATATGCTTTAATTGAAGTTGATATTACTAGAGGTAACCTTAATCCATTACCGATTGCAGTTTCTCCATTATCGGTTGAGACAAATTCAATAAAAGAATTTAAAAAAATATTGAAAAAAGATAATATTGGACTAGAAATTTCAAAAGTTGTTGAAAATAATTTAAAGTCATCTGGACTTTTCAATCCACTTGAAAAAGATGCTTTTTTGCAAAAACCAGATATTGCACACTTAAAACCTAGATTTGAAGATTGGTCTTTAATTAAAGCGCAAGCTTTAATCACTGGAGAAGTAAAATATGAAAATGAAAAACTTAGAGTAGAGTTTAGATTGTGGGATGTGTTAGCCGGAAAAGAAATGATGGCTTTAGCTTTCACAACTGTACCAGATAATTGGAGGAGAGTTGGGCATATTATTACAGACAAAGTTTATCAAAGATTAACAGGCGAAAAAGGTTATTTTGATACAAGGATTATTTTTGTATCAGAAAAAGGACCAAAAACTAACAGAATCAAAAAATTAGCAATTATGGATCAAGATGGGTATAATACAAAGTATTTAACTTTGGGGAACGAATTAGTTTTAACACCGAGATTTAATCCAACTAATCAAATGGTAACTTATTTATCCTACTTTAAAAATTTACCCAGAGTTTATCTGTTAGATATTGAAACTGGAGTTCAAGAAGTAGTTGGTGATTTTCCTGGAATGACCTTTGCTCCACGTTTTTCTCCAGATGGTAAAAAAATAATAATGAGTTTTGCAAAAGACGGTAAGTCTGATATTTATACCATGGATCTTGAAAATAGAATAGTTGAAAAAATAACCAATCATCCCTCTATAGACACTTCACCATCATTTTCACCAGATGGGAAGTATATATGTTTTAATTCTGATAGAAGCGGGTACCAACAAATATATGTTATGAAAAGTGATGGTTCAAAAGTTAAAAGAATTTCCTTTGGCAAAGGTCTTTATGGAACTCCTGTTTGGTCTCCAAGAGGCGATTTAATTGCGTTTACTAAATTACATAAAGGTAAATTTTATATTGGCGTTATGCGAGCTGATGGTAGTGGTGAAAGACTATTAACAGAAAATTACTATCAAGAGGCACCTTCATGGTCTCCAAATGGTAGGGTATTAATTTTTTACAGAGAAACAAAGTCAGATTCTGAGGGCAAGGGCTTTTCAGCAAAATTATGGTCTATTGACTTAACCGGTTATAACGAGAGATTAGTGAATACAGAGACGGATGCCTCAGACCCATCCTGGTCGTCATTATTGAGCGAATAATTATGAAAAATTTACTAAAACTTACTAAATGCTTGATTTTTAAGCTTGAAAGATCTATTTAGGTGTGAAAAAGTACATATTTATATTAAGGAGTATTAATGAAACTAAACAAAATTTTTAAAAACATCCTTCTAATTGCATTTGCAGGAATATTATTATCTGCATGCGCAACAAAAAAAGTAACAAATAAAATTCAAGGAGATGTTTATACTGGTAAAGATACAATTGAATATCTGGCATCCGGAGTTCCAGACAGAGTTTTCTTTGCGACTAACGAGTCAGTTTTGACAACTGCTTCCAGAGAAACTTTAAGAAAGCAAGCTGCTTGGTTAAGAAAAAATTCAAAATTAAGTGTTGTATTGGAAGGCCATGCTGACGAAAGAGGTACTAGAGAATATAACCTTGCATTAGGTGAAAGAAGAGCAAATGCCGCAAAAGATTATTTAATGACATATGGAATTTCTGGAAATAGAATATCTGTAATAAGTTATGGTAAAGAAAGACCAGTAGACTCAGGATCAAACCCACTTGCATGGTCAAAAAACAGAAGATCTGTAACTGTAAAAGCTAATTAATTAATTATTATAAAGACCCTAGTTTAACATAAAATTAGGGTCTTTTTTTTGCCATCATTATAAATATTAATAAATTATGATATTTAAAAAAATTTTTAAAAAAATTTTATTATTATTTGTAATCCCTGGTGTTTGTTTTACTCATTTACATGGAGAGGAAAATACTTTTGTAATTTTGGAACAATTAAAACAAGATGTTAAAACTTTGGAAAAGGCTGTTTACTCTCAATCGTCAGAAAACTTTGCTAATATTAATTCAAGTCTAAACAATAATGATGAAGACGTTCTTACCAGACATTTATTAAAATTATCAGAGATAGAACAGCAATTTCAACAATTAACAAATAAGTTTGAAGAAATTAATTTCAAAATTGATAAACTATCAAGTAGATTGTCAAAAGTTCAGGCAGACAATCAATTAAGATTTCAAGAACTAGAAATCGGTAATGATAATAAAATAGTAAAATCAAACAATGAGCAAACATTACCTGGATCGTCTAAACCCCAAGATTTAGGCTCAATAACATATAAAGACTCAGAGACTCAAGATTTAGTTCAGAAAACACAATCTATTGAAACTACTAGTAGTGTTGTTACAGAAAGTTTTGTTACTCAAGAAAAAATTCTACCATTAGCAGAACCAAAAGAGCAATATAATTTTGCCACAAGTCTTTTAAAGCAAGGTGACTACTCAACTGCAGAAAGGGCTTTAAGAGAATTTGTTATTGATAATCCAGAACATAATTTAGCTGGTAATGCACAATACTGGTATGCCGAAACATTTAGAATAAGACAACTTTACACTGATGCTGCTTCAGCATATTTAGAAGGTTATCAAAAATATCCGAAAAGTGAAAAGGCAGCTATAAATTTACTTAAGCTTGGGGTATCATTAGTTCAAATTGGAGAAAAAGACCAAGGGTGTTCAATGATAAAAGGAGTTAAAAAAGAATATCCAAAAGCTAAGCAATCTGTTCTTCAAAAAGCTAAATACGAAGAGAAAAAGTTTGACTGCCAAAAACAAAGTTAATAAAAAAATATTAAGCCATCTTAAAGATAAGGAATTAAAAAAAATTTACAAAAATTTTAGTGAATTTTTAAAAAAAAGAAAAATTAATTCTTTTGTTGTATCTTTATCTGGAGGTCCTGATAGTCTTGCAATGACATATTTCTCGAAATGTTTTCAAATATTAAATAATTCAAAAATTTATTATGTTCATGTAGATCACAGATTAAGAACTAATTCTTCAAAGGAAGCGAAAGATTTAAAAAATTTTGTAAAAAAATTTAAAATCAATTGCAATATACTAACTTGGAAAAAAACTAAGAAAATTAGAGGCACACAGGAAAATGCAAGAATAGCACGATATGGTCTGTTAGAAAAATTTTGTAAAAAAAAAAAAATTAGAGCATTATTTTTAGCTCATAACAAAGATGATTTATATGAGAATTTTTTTATTAGGATGTTAAGAGGCTCAGGTATCAGAGGACTTACATCATTTTCGTCTAAAGAGAATACAATTAATGATAACTTAAAAAGCTATAGACCTTTTTTAGGTGTATCAAAAAAAACATTATATCAAGTTACTAATAAAACTTTTGGATACTATATTAATGATCCATCCAACTCTAATAAAGATTACTTAAGAATTAGGATAAGAAATATTTTAAGTAACTTTTTTAATGAAGGATTTAACGATAAAAAATTCAATTTGACTTACTCTAACTTACATGCAGCTAATGAAACATTAAAATATTACTCTAATAAAAATATTTTAAATAATACTAATTTTTTTACTAAAAATAAAAAAGATTGTATTATTATGAATAGAGATTTTTTTAAACAACCTGAGGAAATAGTTTTTAGATCACTTTCAAACTTAATTTCAAGGATTAACAGAAGATATTACTATATAAGGGGCAAAATATTAATTAAGAAAATAGTTGAAATTAGAGACAGTTCATTTAAAAAAACTACTGTAGGCGGCTGTATAATTGAAAGAGTAAACAATTCAACACTAATTTACCTTGAAAACATAAAATAAACTAAATTATGTTACAATTTAACACTTGTTTAATTTAGAATAATTCTTACTTTAAATCATTATTATGAATTTTAAAAATCTAGCAATGTGGGCAATAATAGTCGTACTAACTATTGGTTTGTACAATATGTTTAAAAACCCTCAAAATTTAAAAACAACTAATCAAGAAAAAATAATTTTTTCGGAATTTTTAAAGGAAGTAGATAACGGTAGAGTTGTAGAGGTTCAAATTCAAGGAAATAATATTAAAGGTGTTATGGCCAATGGAAAAACTTTCACTACTTACTCTGCAAATTATCCAAACCTAGTCGAGAAATTATCAAACAGTGGGGTCAGCATCTCAGCAGTGCCAAAAGATGAAAAAATGCCATCACTTCTAGGAGTTTTATTGTCTTGGTTTCCGATGCTACTCTTAATTGCTGTATGGATTTTTTTTATGAGACAAATGCAAGGTGGCAAGGGTGGCGCAATGGGATTTGGAAGATCTAAAGCGAAGATGATGAACGAGGTAAAAGGCAAAGTGACTTTCAACGATGTTGCTGGCGTTGAAGAGGCAAAAGAAGAAGTTGAAGAAGTTGTAGAATTTTTAAGAGACCCTAAAAAATTTAGTAGATTAGGTGGGAAAATACCTAGAGGCTGCCTATTAGTTGGCCCGCCTGGAACTGGCAAGACTCTTCTTGCAAGAGCCATTGCAGGAGAGGCAGGAGTTCCTTTTTTTACAATATCAGGTTCAGACTTTGTAGAGATGTTTGTTGGTGTTGGAGCATCAAGAGTTAGAGATATGTTCGAACAGGGTAAAAAACATTCACCTTGTATTATATTTATTGATGAGATAGATGCCGTAGGTAGAAGCAGAGGCGCTGGACTTGGTGGTGGAAATGATGAAAGAGAACAAACGCTTAATCAATTACTTGTTGAGATGGATGGTTTTGAAACCAACGAAGGTGTAATAATTATTGCAGCAACTAATAGACCAGATGTTTTAGATCCTGCTTTACTTAGACCAGGAAGATTTGATAGACAGGTTGTTGTCTCTAACCCAGATATTTTAGGTAGAGAAAAAATATTAAAGGTTCACGCAAAAAAAATATCTATGTCTCCAGATGTTAATTTAAGAACTGTTGCAAGAGGCACCCCAGGTTTTTCAGGGGCAGATTTAGCAAATTTAGTAAATGAAGCAGCTTTACTAGCTGCAAGAAAAAACAAAAGGATAGTAACTTCACAAGAATTTGAAGAAGCAAAAGATAAAGTTATGATGGGTGCCGAGAGAAGATCAATGATATTGACGGAAGAAGAAAAAAAGTTAACTGCTTATCATGAAGCGGGTCATGCAATTGTAACACTCAATGAAAAAGCGGCTTATCCTATACACAAAGCAACCATAATTCCCAGAGGAAGAGCTTTAGGGATGGTAATGCAATTACCAGAAAGAGACGAAGTTTCTCAAACAAGAGAACAACTTCATGCCCAAATGGCAATCGCAATGGGAGGGAGAGTAGCTGAGGAAATCATTTTTGGAGATGACAAAGTAACTACAGGAGCCGCAAGCGATATTGAGCAAGCTACTAAAAGAGCTAGGGCTATGGTAATGAGAGCTGGATTAAGTAAAGAACTAGGTCCTATACTTTACGGTGAAAATGAGGAAGAAGTTTTCCTAGGCAGATCGGTTGCTAGACAACAAAATATGTCAGAAGAAACAGCAAGGAAAGTAGATGCTGAGATCAAAAAATTTGTAGATATGGGATATGAAAAAGCCAGAAAAATTCTTAAAGAAAAGATTGAGGATTTACATAAATTAGCAAAAGCATTGCTTATCTATGAAACTTTATCAGGAAGTGAAATAGAAAATTTAATTAATGAAAATATCTATCCATCTAATAAAGAAAATTTAAAAGAAGAAGAAGACAACTCAGGTTCGGCCTTGGGATCAATCGGCTTAAAACCTAAAATAGTCCACTGATTTAAATGTCGAAATATTACACTAGAGCGTGTAATTTTTACTACGGTAAATCATCATTAGAAATGCTGAAAAAAAAAAAAGCATTTCCACTGAATGGGAATAAAGAAATATCTTTTGATACTGTAGAAATATTGTCTAAAAAAGATAAGAGAAAAATTAATATAGATAAAATTAATTCTCTTGAGAATCATTTAAAAAAAAAAATTAAAAAAGATTTAAAAAATATTATTAAAAAGAAGTCATTTTGCAAAATAAACCTAAAAGAACCTTTGTTGATTGGAGTATTAAATCTTACACCAGATAGTTTTTCTGATGGAGGAAAATATAATCAAATTAGCACCGCATTAAAAAGAGTAAAGTTATTATTAAGCGCAGGATGCAAGGTTATTGATATAGGTGGTGAGTCAACTCGCCCAGGTTCCAAGGTTGTGGATAAAGATATTGAGTGGAAAAGAATAAAAAATTTAATTAAAAAAGTTAGAAATTATAAATTTTTACTGTCTTTAGATACTAGAAAAACTTTTATTATGCAAAAAGCTTTAAGCTATAAACTAAATATTGTGAATGATATTTCTGCTTTTTCATATGATCAACAAACGATTAATTTTCTTAAAAATACAAAACTCCCTCTAATTATAAATCACTCTAAAGGGGTACCAAAAACTATGCAAAAAAAACCATACTATAAAAATGTTCTACTTGAAATTTATGATTTTTTTTCAAAAAAAATTGAACTTTTAAGAAAATCAGGAATTAAGCATAATAATATTGTTTTAGATCCAGGTATAGGTTTTGGAAAAAACTTGAAACATAATATTACCATAATGAATAATATTTCTATCTTCCACTCTTTAGGTTTTCCTATAATGTTAGGCTCTTCTAGAAAAAGATTTATAAAAAAAATTTCTGGTAAGAATGATAGTAATAGCAGACTTGGAGGGACACTAGCTTCTTGTATTCATGCAGCAATGAATGGAGTTCAAATAATGAGGATTCACGATTTTAATGAAATCTCGCAGGGAATTAAGGTTTTTAAATCAATAAATAAATAAAATGTCAAAAAAATATTTTGGTACAGATGGGATTAGAGGAAGAGTTAATCAAGGAAATATAAACGGTGAGATGTTCTTCAAATTTGGTCTTGCTGCTGCCACCTATTTTAAAAATCAAAGAAAATCAAAACAAGTTGCAATTATTGCAAAAGATACAAGACTATCAGGATACACTTTAGAACCTGCACTTGTTTCTGGTCTTGCCTCGGCAGGAATGCATGTATTTTTATTAGGTCCTTTACCAACAAATGGACTTGCAATGTTAACTAAAAAAATGAAAGCAAATATGGGTATTATGATAACTGCTTCGCATAATCCCTATTATGATAATGGTTTGAAACTTTTTGGACCTGATGGTTTAAAGTTATCTGATCAAATTGAGAAGAGAATTGAAAAACTTATAGATTCAAAAATTATAAAAAATTTATCTAAACCTATAAAATTAGGTAGGGTGAAAAGATTAGAAGATGCTAACGAAAACTATACCAAGATATTAAAAAAAAATTTTCCTAGTAATTTTAATTTAAGAAAAATGAAGATCGCAATTGATTGTGCAAATGGTGCTGGTTACAAATCTGCTCCTAATCTTTTAAAATCATTGGGTGCAAAAATATATAAAACCGGGGCCTCACCTAATGGATTTAACATAAATTCTAGGTGTGGATCAACTTTTCCAAAAAGGATACAATCATTTGTTAGAAAAAATAAAGCTCATCTTGGTATAGCTTTAGATGGTGATGCAGATAGAGTAATTTTTATTGATGAATTGGGTAAGATAGTTGATGGAGATCAAATTATTGGAATGTTAGCAACAAGATGGAAAAGAAAAAAAATACTAAAGGGTGGTGTAATAGGAACCCAAATGTCGAATTATGGACTACAAAAATACTTTAAAAATATAGGTATAAAGTTTCTAAGAGCAAATGTTGGTGATAGGTATGTAAAAGAAAAAATGCAAAAAAATAAGTTTAATTTAGGAGGCGAACAATCTGGTCATATTATTTTAGGAAAATTTGCAACAACTGGAGATGGATTATTAGTCGCTTTAGAAGTGCTATTTGCAATGAGAAAAGGAAAAAAAGCGAGTGAAATTTTTAATGTATTTAAACCAACCAAACAATTATTAGAGAATGTTGTTGTGAAAGATAAATCAATTATAGACACTCTTAAGTGCAAAACAGCTATCAAAAAAGCTACTAAAATTATAAAAAAGCAGGGAAGAATATTGGTAAGAAAATCTGGCACAGAACCTAAAATTAGAATAATGGCAGAAACTAATAATAGAAAATTACTATTAAAATGTATAAATATCGTTAAAAAATCTTTGAATTAATTTGAAAATAAAATCTAAAGTATTAGTAATTGCAGGGTCAGACTCTTCTGGTGGGGCGGGAGTCCAAGCAGATATTAAAACTATTACAGCACTTGGGTCCTATGCAATGACAGCTATAACAGCAGTTACTTCTCAAAATACTATTGGAATAAATTCTATAATACCAATCCCAACAAATGTGATTTCTAAACAAATTGAATTTACTTCAAAAGATATTAAACCTGATGCAATTAAAATAGGAATGTTACACTCTGAAAGTGTAATAAAGACAGTTCTAAAATCATTAAATAAAATAAATGTTAAGAAAATAATACTTGATCCCGTAATGGTAGCAAAAGGGGGCCAAAGATTGGTTGATAAAAAATCAATTAAAACACTAAAAAAGATTTTATTAAAAAAAGTTACATTAATTACTCCCAATATTCCTGAAGCAGAAGTACTCTCAGGTATGACCATAAAAACTATTGAGGACATGATTTATGCTGCTAAAAAAATAAATATTTTAGGGGTTAAAAGCGTTTTAATAAAAGGTGGTCATCTTGAAACAAAAAAAATTCACGATGTATTTTTATATAATAATAAAATTAAAATATTTAATAGCAAAAAAATTGTTACAAAAAATACCCATGGTACAGGTTGCACTCTTTCAAGTGCAATAACCACATTCTACTCTTGTGGAAAAACTCTAAAGAAATCCTGTGAGCTTGGAATAAATTATGTTAATCATGCTATAATGACAGGGCCTAATTATGGTAAAGGTCATGGACCAATAAATCATATAAATAATATTGAAATAAAAAAACGTAAATGAAAAATGTTGTAGTAGTTGGATCTCAGTGGGGTGATGAAGGAAAAGGAAAAATTGTAGACTGGTTGTCTAGCGAAGCTGATGTTGTAGTCAGATTTCAAGGAGGCCACAATGCTGGTCACACATTGGTGATAGAAGGTATTACTTACAAATTAAGACTTCTTCCATCAGGGATAGTAAGAAAAGAGAAAATTTCGATAATTGGAAACGGTGTCGTAGTTGATCCTTGGGCTTTACTCGATGAAATTGATGAGATTAAATCTAAAGGCGTTCAAGTTAGTCCAGACAATCTAATAATATCTGAATCTGCAAATTTAATATTACCATTTCATAAAGAGATGGATGAAATTAGAGAGGATGCTGCAGGAAAGGCTAAAATTGGAACTACCAGAAGAGGTATCGGGCCAGCATATGAGGACAAAGTAGGAAGAAGATCCATACGAGTTATGGATTTAATATCAGAGGAAAATCTAGACCATAGGCTTGAGACTGTATTATTGCATCATAACGCTATTAGAAAAGGACTAGGAAAAAATGTCTATCAAAAAGATAGATTAAAAAAAGATTTATTAAAAATTGCACCGGAAATTTTAAAATATTCAAAACCAGTTTGGAAAAAAATTGACGAATTTAAGAGACAAAGAAAAAAGATTTTATTTGAGGGTGCTCAAGGAATTCTTTTAGACGTAGATCACGGCACTTATCCATTTGTGACTTCATCTAACACCGTGGCATCTTCAGCAGCTACTGGATCTGGTTGTGGGCCAAATTCTATAAATTATGTTTTAGGAATTACAAAAGCATACACCACAAGAGTTGGCGAAGGTCCTTTTCCCACAGAGCTAAAAGATGAAATTGGTGAAGAACTTGGGACTAAAGGCAAAGAGTTTGGAACAGTAACTAGCAGAAAAAGACGTTGTGGTTGGTTTGATGGGGTTTTAGTTAGACAAACAATTAAAATTTCAGGAATCAATGGAATAGCTTTAACAAAACTTGATGTTTTAGATGATTTAGATTTTATTAAAATGTGTGTGGGATATGAATTAAATGAAAATAAAATTGATTATTTGCCAGCTGCGGTTGATGATCAATTAAAAGTAAAACCAATTTATAGAACTTTTCAAGGTTGGAAGTCCTCTACAAAAGGTATTAAAAACTTTAAGGATTTACCTGAAAATGCAAAAAAATATATTAAAGAATTGGAACAATTTGTTGAAACTAAAGTATCTAGTATTTCAACTAGTCCTGAAAGAAATGATACTATTTTAATTGAGGATCCTTTTGAGAATTAATTTGCAGGTAACAAGTTTTTTGAGTTTGCAGAATTAAGCATATGTTTTTGAAGTTTTTCAAATGCTTTATTCTCAATTTGTCTTATTCTCTCTCTACTAATTTTAAATTTTTTACTTAAATCTTCTAGGGTTTTTGGGTCATCAGTTAAACGTCTTGAATACAAAATTTCCTTTTCTCTTTCGTTAAGAATTTTAATTGAATCCTTTAATAGATCCTTTCTTTGCTCCATTTCATCTTGATGAGCAATTTTTAAATCATGGTCCATTGTTTTATCAACCACCCAGTCCTGCCATTCATCTCCATCTTCACCAATTGGTGCGTTTAATGATTGTTCTTTTCCAGACATTCGTCTATTCATTGAGACTACTTCATCTTCACTTACATCCAATGTTGATGCAATTTTTTTAACATCCTCATCTTTTAAATCACCCTCGCTTTTAGGAGCAATTTGATTTTTTAATTTTTTTAAATTAAAAAATAATTTTTTTTGAGCTGTTGTGGTTCCCATTTTAACTAAACTCCAAGATCTCAAGATATATTCTTGTATAGAAGCTTTTATCCACCACATTGCATACGTTGCAAGTCTAAAACCTTTCTCTGGTTCGAACTTTTTTACTGCTTGCATTAAACCAACATTGCCTTCTGATATTATTTCGTTCAAAGGCAAACCGTATCCTTTATAACCCATTGCAATCTTAGCAACTAACCGCAGGTGACTTGTGACTAATTTTTCGGCAGATTTAACATTACCAGTATTTTTCCAATTTTTTGCCAACATATACTCTTCCTCCGCATCAAGCATGGGAAATTTTTTGATTTGCTCCAAGTATAACGATAAACCACCTTCGTTTGTTAAAGCAGGGTATTTAAATGTTGAACTACTCATTTGTAAGACTTATTTAATTAATTTTTTTAATTTTACAATGTTTTAATTTTTAAGCTTTTCTTAGATTTTTTAGAATTTTTTCTAGCTCATTTGGTAATTTAGACTCAAAATTCATTCTTTTATTATTAATAGGGTGAGTAAATCCTAATGTAATAGCATGTAAAAATTGTCTATCTAAATTTAAGATTTTATTTTCCAGTTCTTTTTTAACATTTTTTATTTTTTTAAATTTTTTTTTATATTTTTGATCTCCAACTATATTGTTACCTTTATAGCTCATATGTACTCTTATTTGATGCGTCCTTCCAGTTTCTAATTTACATTCAACCAGACTAAATGTAGGGATTGTGTCTTTTTCAAATATCTCGAGCGTTTTATAATTTGTTATTGATTTTTTCCCTTTTGATAAACTTACTGACATCAACTGTCTATTTTTTGAACTTCTGGTTATTAAAGTTTCTATTTTACCTTTACTTGGTCTTAGCTTTCCCCATATTAAAGTTTGATATTGTCTATCTACAGAATGTTCACTGAATTGGTTTGATAAATTTTCGTGCACAAAATTGTTTTTTGCAACAACTACTAACCCAGAGGTATCTTTATCTATCCTGTGAACAATACCCGGTCTAAGTTCTCCATTTATATTTGATAATTTTTTATTGTAATTTATTAAAGCATTTACAAGAGTCTTGTCTTTGTTGCCCGCGCCAGGGTGCATTGAAATATCTGCTTTTTTATTAATGACAATTAAATCATTATCTTCATAAATTATATCAATTTTATAATTAAATGGTTTTAAATTTATGTCTTCAGGCTCAGGAATTATTAGGCTTATTTTGTCATTAATTTTAATTTTTTTTGAAGGGTCGACACTAAGTTTATCGTTTATGCTTAAGTTTTTTTTAATTATTAAATTCTTGATCTTTGACCTACTAAAGTTTTGTTCATACTTATTTATAAATTGATCAACCCTTAAACCGTTATCGTGGATTTCAGCTAATAAATTAATGGTTTTTTTCATAAATTACTATATTAATACTTTACGCGCTCGTAGCTCAACTGGATAGAGCGCCAGATTTCGGCTCTGGAGGTTCAGGGTTCGACTCCTTGCGAGCGCGCCAAATTATTCACCAATATTAATTAATGTTCCTTTATCACGCGCTTTACTAAAAGAATAGTAAAATAAGGAAATTCCCAAACATAAATAAAATATATTTAAATATATAGCAGATTTAATATTTGAATAATCAACAACGTTATTTACTAAAATTGATCTAGCTTCTTCAAAAATATAAACTAAAGGTAAAAATTTTGCTACGGTTTGAAAAAATTCGGGTAATATTTCAATAGGGTAATAAATGCATCCTAAAGGAGCCAACAGGAATAAAGACGACCATGCTATATTTTCAAATGCTGGTCCATATCTCAGTAACCCTGCTGAAACAAATAATCCTAAGGTAATTCCAAATGCGTATAGACTAAAAAATAATAAAAAAAGTGGCGCTCCAAGATCTAATATAGATATACCAAATAATGGGGAGGTTATTAAGATAGCTGGAACCAAACCTATCAAAGTCCTTAAAAGTGCAGTTAAAACTAAAGATATAATTATTTCACTAATTCTAAGCGGAGCTATAAATAAATTTGTAAAGTTTCTACTCCAAATTTCCTCTAAAAAAAGCATGTTAAAGCTTATGCTAGACCTAAATAAAAAATCATAAAGAATTGCACAACTTAGTATTACCCCAACGGTATTGTTGTAGTAATCACTATAAATTGTAAAAAATTTTGATATAAAGCCCCAAAGAATTATTTGGATTGTCGGCCAATAAATTAAGTCAAGAATCCTTGGGAAAGAACTCTTAATCAAATAAAAGTGTCTTAAAAATAGTCCTAGAATTCTATTATAACTCATTTTTAACTCTGTTCAGTTTTAAAAAAACTTCCTCCAAATTTTTTTTACCATGTTTTATTATCATTTCAGATGGAGTACCTCTATCTATGATTTCTCCGTCTTTCATCATTAATATGCTTTTACAAAGTCTTTTAACTTCATCCATATTGTGTGAAGCTAATAAAATAGACATTTTCTTTTCAGAGGATAATTTTTCTATAAATGTTCTAACAAAATCCCCAGTTTCTGGATCTAGTGAGGCCGTGGGCTCATCCAATAATAGAATATCAGGATCATTAATAACTGCTTTTGCAAGACTAACCCTGTTTTTTTGACCTGAAGAAAGTTCTCCAGTTTTCTTATTTATGAATTCATTTAGTCTTAATGTTTCAGTGAGATAATCAATTCTATTTTTAATTTTTTCTACAGAATACAATTTTCCATAAACTAGTAAATTTTCTCTTACAGTTAGTTTTTTTGGTAATTCAATATAAGGGGAAATAAAATTCATCTTTTTCAATAATTCAATTCTATTTTTTTCCACATTTAGACCATTAATTATTACTTCACCACTTGTTGGTTTTAATAATCCAAGCATCATCCCTATCGTTGTAGTTTTGCCGCAACCATTTGGACCAAGTAAACCAAGTATTTCATTTTCGTTTATGTCAAAGTTAATTTCCTTAACCGCTTTAAAGGATGAAAACTTTTTTGATAAATTATTTACACTTACTAGGTTTTTCATGATTATTTTGTTGATGCTTTTTGTAAGCGATCGTTAATTGCTAATCCAATACCTTTGTTACTAATTTTTTCAACAGCAATTTTTTTATATCCTTTTTTTTTAACTGTTCTCAAAATTGAATATAAATTTTTTGCTGCTTTAATTAAATTTCCATTTGTTGTTAAATAGAAGAAATTTTTATCATCTTTACTTCTTTTTCTAACCAGTATAAACGCCTCATCAGAATTAGCTTTTTTACAATTCATTCTTAATGGAATGCCAGGAGAATAATGCAAGCTATTTTGACCAGGTGCTTTTAAAGAACTTCTTTTTTTGAATTTTAATTTTGAATTTAACGTTTTACTTAACTTACTAATTTCTAAGCTGCCCAATCTAAGAATTTCTGGATGTGCTGTCAAATTTATAATTGTCGACTCTAACCCAATTTTAGAATTACCACCCTCAATAATATATTTTATGTTCTTACCAAATTCCTCACTTACATGTTTTTTGGTCACTGGACTAAGCCTCGATGAGATATTTGCACTTGGAGCAGCCAGTGGATATTTCAATATTTTTAAAAGGTTAATTGCAATTGGGTGTGAGGGAAACCTAATTGCTAAAGTGTTTTTTTTATTTGTAACAAATTTTGAAACTTTACTTCTTTTTTTTAATTTCAAAATTAATGTTAGCGGACCTGGACAAAACTTATTATATAATTTGAAAAAATTTTTATTAAGGATGCAATCTTTTTTTAA
>CACLEU010000005.1 GCA_902606075.1 uncultured Pelagibacteraceae bacterium | reverse complement strand
TTTATTATCCGGCGAAGGGATAAGATTTAATGAATTCGAGATGAAGTTTAATAAGGATAAAGGACTTATGACAATTGAGGAGATTTACTCTTTAGGACCTTCAATTTCAGTTTTAATGGACGGTTATATACAAAAAGATGAATTAGTAAGTTTAAGAGGAACATTGGTTCCAGCTACTACGATAAATAAAGCAATAGGATCGATACCTTTATTGGGTGATATCTTAGTTGGAAAAAAAGCAGGTGAAGGAGTTTTTGGTGTAAGCTTTAAAATTAAAGGATACCCTAAGGACTTAAAAACTACTGTAAATCCTATAAAAACATTAACTCCAAGATTTATAACCAGAACTTTAGAAAAAGTAAAAAAATCTAATTGATAATTTTAACTAAAACATGGTTTTTTTTACCATGTGATAATTTTAATATATTGTCTTTAAAATCATTAATTGTAATACTAGAGTTTTCTTGATTAATAGTATTGTTATTGACTCTTATACCAAGATTTTTAATTGCTCTCCTCACTTCACTCTTTGATTTCAATAAATTAGATTTAATTACTATATCTATAATATTAATTCCATTTTCCAGTTCGTTTTTTTTTAAATCTATAACTGGCAAATCATCACCAAAAGATCCAGCAGTAAACGTTTTTTTTGCAGTATCCGCAGCTTTTTTTGCCGCCCCACTACCATGTAACATTGACGTTGTTTCATTAGCTAACAAAATTTTTAATTCGTTGATATTTTTATTTCTTATATTTTCTATTTCGGAAATTCCTTTATCAGTGAACATTTTTAAAAATTTTATAACATCTCGATCATCTGTATTTCTCCAAAATTGCCAATAATTATATGGAGATAGCAATTTTTTATCTAGCCAAATAGCTCCCTTTTCAGTTTTTCCCATTTTTGCTCCAGAAGCTAATGTGATCAAAGGAGTTGTTAATCCAAATGCTTGTTTACCTAAACTTCTCTTGATTAACTCAACTCCATTTATAATATTTCCCCATTGATCAGAACCACCTATCTGAACAATGCAGTTATTCTTTTTATTTAGTTCCAAGAAATCATAAGCTTGTAAAATCATATAATTAAATTCCATGTAACTTAATGATTGTTCTCTCTCAAGTCTGAGCTTGACGCTATCAAAACTTAACATCTTATTTATTGTAAAATGTTTACCTACTTCCCTTAAAAACTTTATATAATTTAGTTTACCAAGCCATTTAAGATTGTTTACAAAAATAGGTTTTGTTTTTTTATTTTTTTTATCCAAAAAAATATCAAATACCTTTTTAATATTCTTAATATTTTTATCTATTTCTTTGGTTGATAAAATTTTTCTTGTCTCCTCCTTACCGGACGGGTCCCCAATCATGGTTGTACCACCACCGAGCAATACTATTGGTCTATGTCCATATTTTTGCAGCATTCTTAAACACATTATTTGTAACAAACTACCAACATGTAAACTTTGAGCTGTGCAGTCAAAACCAATATATGCATTGATTTTTTTATTGTTCATTAAATTATCTAAGTCTTCAGAATTAGTACATTGATTAAAATACTCTCTTTCTTTAAACTCAGATATAAATGAATTTTTCATTTTTTAAATTATTACTATTAATTCAATATACTTATTTTAATTTGATTGAAAAATAAATTGTGAGCAATTCTCTTACTAGTTTAGGCTTAATGAGCGGCACTTCTGGCGATGGTGTTGATGCATCGATAATAAAATCTGATGGCAAAGGTTATTACAAAGTTTTAGTTAACAAATATTTTAAGTATACAGATGAAATTTCTGAAAACATCTACAAGCTTAAAAGAAACATAAATAAAATTAAAGATTTAAAAACACATATAAACGAAATTGAAGATTTAGAGAGAAAAATTACTTTATTCCATTCAAATGTAGTTGCAAACTGTGACAAAAATTATGATTTTGAAATAGATTTAGTGGGTTTTCACGGCCAAACAATTTTACACAGTCCAAAAAATAAATTTACCAAACAACTTGGTGATGGAAAATTGTTATCTCAACTCTCAAAGAAAAAAGTTATTTATAATTTTAGAAATAATGATTTAACACAAGGTGGTGAAGGAGCGCCATTATCTCCAATCTTCCACCAAGTGATGGTTAAAGAAAAAAAAATTAACCTACCAGTTTGTATTTTAAATATTGGCGGTATATCTAATTTAACTTTAATTAAAGATTTAAACGAGGATAGCCTAATAAGTAGAGACATTGGTCCTGGAAATTGTTTAATTGATGAATGGATAAGGAGAAACAAAAAAGGTAATTTTGATAAAAATGGAGAATTAGCAAGTTTAGGTAAAACAAATAAATTAATACTCAACCAAGCTATTGATGATTTTGAAAATATTTCAAACAAGAATATAAGTTCATTTGATGTAAATGATTTTGAAATAAATTTTTTGAGAGGACTAGACTTAGAGGATGGTGCCTCAACAATAACTGATTTCACAAGTATTATTATTGCCTCTAATTTATCTAATGTAATATTAAAATCTAATCAAAAAATTTCTAAGGTTATTTTGTGTGGGGGTGGAAGAAAAAATAAAACCCTCATTGAAAGAATAAAAAAATATACTGATAACGGTATTAAATTTGTATCAAGCGAAGAATATGGTGTTGATGGAGATTTTGTAGAATCACAAGCTTTTGGATTCATCGCAATTAGGTCTTTTTTAAAACTTCCAATATCTTTTCCAAAAACAACTGGGTGCAAGTCACCTACGACTGGCGGCGTTTATGTAAAAAACTTTTAAAATAAAGCTGATTCTTTTTGAATATATTTTTCCAAAATTTTTCTTAAACTACTTTCAGATTTAGAAAAAAAGTGGTTTGCATCTGATACTGATTGAAAATCTACTTTTATTCCTTTTTGGGAAGACAGTCTCTTATTCAACTCATTAATATGATCTACAGGAACAAGTTCATCTTTTTTTCCATAAACCATTAATCCTGAAGCTGGACAAGGTGAAAGAAATGTAAAATCATATACATTTGGCTGAGGTGATATTGAGATAAACCTGTTTATCTCAGGTCTTCTCATTAATAATTGCATCGATATTAATGATCCAAAAGAAAAACCAGCAACCCAACATTGTGAGTTATCAAAGTTTTCTCTTTCAATCCAATCTAGTGCAGCAGCTGCATCAGCAAGTTCACCTTGACCGTTATCAAACTCTCCATCACTTTTTCCAACACCTCTGAAATTTACTCTACATACTGAAAATCCATTATCCATAAATGCATGAAATGTTTCAACAACAACTTTGTTATTCATTGTGCCTCCGTACTGAGGATGAGGTTGTAAAACTAAAGCAATTGGAGAAGTAATTTTTTGATTTTTAAAATACTTTGCTTCTAATCTTCCAGCGGGTCCAGGAATAAATATTTCTACGATTTTATTTTCCATACTTGTTAGTGATAATTATTCTCAAAAAAATTTTTGTTAATGATAATTATTCTCACAAAAAAACTTTGTTTATCATATTGAAGCGACAAAATGCGAGTCTTTTTAATTTCAAAAACTTGACTATTTTAGTCGGGTATATATATAAGTCGCATAAATAAAGGATTATGAAGCTAAATACTAAATCAAGATACGCAGTAATGGCACTTGCTGATATGGCCGTTTTTTCTAATCAAAAAGCAGTAAGCCTAAGAGACATTTCGTTGAGACAAGGAATATCACTACTGTATTTAGAACAAATTTTTTTAAAATTAAAAAAAAATAATATTGTAAAAAGTGTACGAGGAATAAACGGAGGTTATATGCTTGTCAAAATTCCAAAAGAATTAAAAATTTTAGATATACTATTAGCTTTAGATCAAAAAGTTAAAACAATTGGATGTAAAAAAGATTCTAAAAAATCCTGTAATGGCAAAAGTACTAAATGTATAACTCATAATTTTTGGGATGAATTAGACATTCATATTAATAGCTTTTTTGAAAGTAAAAAGTTAAGTGACTTATTAAAAAATAAAGAGGTAAGATATTAAATGAGAGATAAGCAAATAGAAGATTTGAAGGATTATAAATACGGTTTTTCTACAGATATTGAAAGTATTAAAGCACCAAAAGGATTAAATGAAGATGTAATTAAGTTTATATCAAATATTAAAAAAGAACCTAAGTGGTTATTAGATTGGAGACTTAAAGCTTTTGAGAGACTAAAAGTTTTAAAAGAACCAGACTGGCAAAAACCTAAATATCCAAAAATAGATTATCAAGACCTTTATTATTATTCAGCTCCAAAGAGTTTTACAGATAAACCGAAAAGTCTTGACGAATTAGATCCAAAGTTACTTGAGACTTACAAAAAATTAGGAATTCCGCTTCAAGAACAAAAAAGGTTGAATGGAATAGCGGTTGACGCTGTTTTTGACTCCGTTTCTGTAGCCACAACATTCAAAGAAACTTTGACAAAACAAGGAATTATATTTTGCTCAATATCTGAAGCTGTACAAAAGCATCCAGAATTAGTAAAAAAATATCTTGGAACTGTTATACCTTTAACAGATCATTTTTTTGCTACACTTAACTCAGCGGTTTTTACTGATGGATCGTTTGTATATATTCCACCAGGGGTAAGATGCCCAATGGAACTATCAACATATTTTAGAATTAACGCTTCAGACACAGGTCAATTTGAAAGAACTTTAATAATTGCTGATAAAGGAAGTTACGTTAGCTATCTCGAAGGGTGTACAGCTCCTATGAGAGATGAAAACCAATTACATGCTGCAAATGTTGAACTAATTGCATTAGATGATGCTGAAATAAAATACTCAACAGTTCAGAATTGGTATCCTGGAGATAAAGATGGCAAAGGTGGAATTTACAATTTTGTTACAAAGAGAGGTCTTTGTAAAGGTACGAATTCTAAAATTTCTTGGACACAAGTGGAAACAGGTTCAGCAATTACTTGGAAATATCCAAGCTGTATTTTAAAAGGAGATAACTCTATTGGTGAATTTTATTCAATTGCAATAACCAACAATCATCAAAAAGCCGATACTGGTACAAAAATGATTCATCTTGGAAAAAATACTAAAAGTAAAATTATTTCAAAAGGTATAAGTGCAGGATTTTCAGATATGACTTATAGAGGACTTGTAGATATTTCTCCAAATGCAACAAATTCTAATAATTTCACTCAATGTGACTCGTTACTAATGGGTAATAAATGTGGTGCACACACAGTTCCGTATATTAAAAATAAAAACGCAGATTCTAATATTGCTCACGAAGCAACAACTTCAAAAATTAGTGAAGAACAATTACATTATTGTCAGCAAAGAGGATTAAATCCAGAAGAAGCGGTTGGATTAATTGTGAATGGTTTTTGTAAAGAAGTATTACAACAATTGCCAATGGAATTTGCAGTCGAAGCTCAAAAACTAGTTGGAATTAGCTTAGAAGGAAGTGTAGGCTAATGTTAAAAATTAATAATCTAAGTGCAAAAATTGATAACAAATCCATTTTGCATGACTTTAAATTAGAAATTAATCCTGGTGAAGTTCACGCAATTATGGGTCCAAATGGTTCAGGCAAAAGTACCTTGTCTAACATTTTATCTGGAAAAAAAGGGTATGACGTAACTGGAGAAGTTTTGTATGAAAATAATGATTTATTTGCATTAGAAACTGAGGAACGTGCACATAAAGGAATTTTCCTAGCATTTCAATATCCATTGGAGATACCAGGTGTAAATACAAATGTTTTTTTAAAAACCTCTTTAAATGCAATTAAAAAAGCAAGAGGAGAAAAAGAATTAGACGCAATACAATTTTTAAAACTTGTTAAAGAAAAAGCAAAAGAACTTAAATTTGATGAAGAAAAGTTAGGTAGGCAGCTTAATGTTGGATTTTCAGGTGGAGAGAAAAAGAAAAATGAAATCTTACAAATGTCTATTTTAAACCCTAAACTTTCTATATTAGACGAAACAGACTCTGGACTTGATATTGATGCTTTAAAAACTGTTGCAGAGGGTGTGAATGCTTTAAGAAAAAAAAATAACTCTTTTCTAATTATAACTCATTATCAACGATTACTTGAATACATTAAACCTGATTTTGTCCATGTCTTAATGAATGGAAAAATAATTAAATCTGGTGGTCCAGAACTAGCACTAGAGCTGGAGAAGAAAGGATATGAAAATATTAATTAAATGGAAGAGCAGTTAAAAATAGATTTTGAAAAAAACTTAAAAAATTTATCATATTCTGATCAAGAGAAAAACTTTAAGGAAAATAACTTTAAAGAATTTCTTAAACAAGGATTTCCTAATAGAAAGTTAGAGAATTGGAAATTTTCTGACCTAAACCAAATAATTAAAAGTAATATTGGTGATTTGACTTTCTACAACGATTATAGCAAAGAAAATCAAATTGATAAAATTGAATTACTAAATGAACTTGAACATAACAAAATTATTATTGTTGATGGAAAAATTGAAAAAATTGATTTTGAGTTTGAGGACAAAAATAAAATTGAAGTTTTAGTTGAACAAAGTGAAGAAACAATTTCAAATAATATCAATTCACTTATTAACTTAAATAACGCCTTTTCAAATAAATTCTGTAAGATTATTATAAAAAAAAATTATATTTTAAAAAAACCTTTACTTATTTATCATGCAACAAATAAAGATACACAATCTAAAAATACTAATTCTAGGATTGACTTTAAGTTAGAAGAAAATGCATGTTTAAGACTTATTGATATATTCAAGGATAATTCAGCAAAAAATTTTATTAATATTTATTATAATTTTGAATTAGACAAATCATCAATTCTAAAAAATTACAAAATAGATAAAACAAGGAATGACAATGTTAAATATTCTTATAACTATATCAAACAAGAATCTAACAGTATTTCTGAGACTTTTATACTATCCAGTGGCTCAAAATTTTTCAAAAATGAAATTAATTGTGACCTTAAAGGACAGTATTCTTCAGCTTTCGTAAATGGAATTTTTGATTTAGATGATGAAAATCATCATGAAATAAAATCAAATATTAATCATTTAGTTGAAAATACTAAAAGCTATCAATTAGTAAAAAGTGTGTTAGAAAAAAAATCTAAGGCAGTTTACCAAGGCAAAATATTCGTAAGTTCTGAAGCTCAAAAAACTGACGGCTATCAATTAAGTAATGCAATACTTTTAAGTGAAAATTCAGAGTTTAACGCAAAACCGGAGTTAGAGATTTATGCTGATGATGTAAAATGCTCTCATGGTTCCTCCTCAGGAAGTCTAGATGAAAATTCAATATTTTATCTAATGTCTAGAGGTTTAAATTATAAAGAAGCAAAAAAACTTCTGATTAATGGTTTTTTATTAGATGTAATTGAAAAAATAACAGATGAGGAAATTAAAAACTTAATTAAAAGTTTGTTAGGAGTTAAAGAATGAGTATAAACGACATTAAAAAAGAGTTTCCTATTTTCAATAATAAAATACGAAATAACGACCTAGTATACTTGGATAGCGCAAATTCATCTCAAAAACCTCAAGTCGTCGTAGATAGAATTTATGATTTCTATACTAAAGAATTCTCAAATGTAGGAAGAAGTATTCATTATTTAGCTGTTGCTGCTACAAATTTATATGAAAATACTAGAACTTTAGTTCAAAAATATATTAATGCAAAAGATAAGAATGAAATAGTTTTTACGAAAGGTGCTACTGAAGCTATAAACCTGGTCGCAAACACATTTGGTCAAAAACATTTAAATGAGGGTGATGAAATCTTACTTACTGAGCTTGAACATCATTCGAATTATGTACCATGGCATTATTTAAGAAAATCAAAGGGTGTTAAAATAAAATTTGCTGAAATGGACGAAAATGGTGATGTTACTCTAGAAACTATTGAAAAAAATATTACTGATAAAACAAAAATTATAGCAATTACTCATCTATCAAATGTAACTGGAGCAATATTGCCGGTAAAAGAAATTACTAAATTAGCACATTCAAAAAACATTCCAGTCTTAATTGATGGTTGTCAAGGTGCACCACATTTAAAACTTGATATGCAAGATCTCGATTGTGATTTTTATGCAATCTCTTGTCACAAAATGTATGGACCTACTGGATTAGGTATTTTGTATGCTAAGAAAAAATGGCTAGAAGAATTACCTCCTTATCAAGGTGGTGGTGGAATGATCAGAGAAGTTAAAAAAGAAGGAATTACATTCGGTGAATTACCTAATAAATATGAAGCTGGTACAATGGCAACTGCTCAAGTCATAGCTTTTGGTGAGTCAATTAAGTTTATAAATAAAATTGGGATTGAAAATATTGAAAAACATGAAAGAGAATTAACTGTTTATGGTGAAAAAGTATTAAGAAAAAATAATTCAGTTAAACTAATTGGTAATCCAAAAGATAAGGGATCAGTTTTGTCATTTACTTTAGATGGTGTACACCCACACGACATAGCAACTATCCTTGATGAAGATGGTGTTGCAATTAGAGCGGGTCATCATTGTTGTCAAATTCTACACGAGAAACTTGGTTTATCCGCAACAGCCAGGGCCTCATTAGGTGTTTATAATACAAAAGACGATTTAGACCAATTAAATGAGTCTTTAAACAAATGTAAAAAAATTTTTAGTTAGAAAATGGACTTAAAAGAACTTTATCAAGAAATAATATTAGAACACGGTAAGAACCCAAGAAATTTAGGTAAGTTTGAAAACTTTAATAAGGATGCTGAGGGATATAATCCACTTTGTGGTGACAAAGTTCACGTATATTTAAAACTTAATGAAAATAAAGAAATAGAGGACATTTCTTTTGAAGGACATGGTTGTGCAATATCAATGGCATCGGCTTCAATAATGACTGAGTTAATGAAAGATAAAAAAAATCCTGAAGTTAAAGAGATACTTAATGATTTTTTAGGCATGATTAAACAAAGTCCAGAACTAAAATCTGAATTAATTAAAGAAGATGAGAAAACTAAACTAATGTCACTTTCTGGTGTTAAGCAATACCCAATGCGGGTAAAATGTGCTACAATAGCTTGGCATGCTTTAGCATCAGCAATGAATTATAAAAAAGACGAAAATGACAGCGAAAAATTTGTTTAATTATGGATCTTAAAGAAAAAATCATAGGCGAAATTAAAAAAATTTATGATCCTGAAATACCAGTCAATATTTATGATCTTGGGTTGATATATGATGTAAAAGTGGACGATCAAAAAAATGTTGATGTGATAATGACCCTTACCACACCTAATTGTCCAGTTGCAGAGAGTTTGCCGATGGAAGTTGAAAATACTGTAAAAGAGGTAAAAGAAGTTAAAAAAGTTAACTTAGAATTAGTTTGGGATCCACCGTGGGATAAATCAATGATTTCAGAAGCAGGAAAACTAGAATTAAATCTATGACGCAAGTAATTAAATTAAGTGATAAAGCAGCAAATAGAATTAAGGAAATTCTTTCTCAAGATAAAGATACAATGGGTGTCCGAATTGGCGTAAAGAGTGGTGGTTGTGCTGGAATGGCTTACATTATGGAATATGCTAAAACTCATCAACCTAATGATGAGCTAATAGAAGAAAAAGGTGTTAAAGTTTTTATAGACCCAAGTGCAATAATGTATCTTCTTGGCACTGAAATGGATTACAAAGTGGAAGAATTTTCATCTTCATTTGTATTTAACAATCCAAACGAGACTGAACGTTGTGGATGTGGTGAATCTTTTAAAACTGAAAATTAATTAACAGCTATAATACATCTCAAATTCTATTGGATGTGGAGTGTGTTCAAAATTATGAACTTCTTCCATCTTCAATGAAATATATGCATCAATTTGGTCGTCTGTGAAAACACCACCTTGTGTTAAGAATTTTCTATCTTTATCTAAACTTTCCATAGCTTCTCTTAAAGAACCACAGACAGTTGGAATTTTGCTCACTTCCTCTTCTGATAATGCATAAAGATCCTTATCAAATGATTTACCAGGATTAATTTTATTTTTTATTCCATCTAATCCTGCCATTAACATTGCTGCAAAAGTTAAATAGGGATTACCAGCAGCGTCACCAAAACGTACTTCACATCTTGCAGCTTTTTTACTTAAAGTAATTGGAATTCTACAAGAGGCCGATCTGTTTCTAGCTGAGTAAGCTAACAATACTGGAGCTTCAAATCCAGGTATTAATCTTTTATAACTATTAGTTGTAGCATTTGAAAAAGCATTAATAGCTTTCGCGTGTTTTAAAATCCCACCAATGTAATTTAATGCAAGATCAGATAATCCTGCATATTTATTTCCAGAAAATAATGCAGTGCTACCCTTCCAAATAGATTGATGAACGTGCATTCCTGAACCATTATCACCTTTTACTGGCTTAGGCATAAAAGTTGCTGTCTTGCCAAAAGAGTGTGATACCATGTGAACTGCATATTTGTATAATTGTAAGTTATCTGCTTGATCTACAAGTGTACCAAAATACATTCCTAATTCATGCTGACTTGGTGCTACTTCATGGTGATGTTTTTCAACTTTAATTCCCATATCTCTCATAGCTTTTAAATATTCACTCCTCATATCTTGTGCACTATCTACTGGAGGCACTGGAAAATATCCTCCTTTAACACCTGGTCTGTGACCCATATTACCGTTATCGTAGTCTTTACCAGTATTGTAAGGACCTTCAGTGCTATCTATCTTAAATCCTGTCTCGTTCATGTCATTTTTAAATTTAACATCATCAAATACAAAAAATTCTGCCTCTGGTCCAAAAAATGCTTTATCACCTATTCCGGATTTTTTTAAATATGCTTCAGCCTTTTTTGCTGTACCTCTTGGATCTCTTTCATAAGGATCTTTTTTAACTGCATCCAAAATATCACAAAATAAATTTAAAGTATTATGTGAAGTAAAAGGGTCTACAATAGCTTTGTTTAAATCAGGTTTTAGTATCATATCAGACTCGTTAATTGCCTTCCAACCAGCAATCGAAGAACCATCAAAAAATATTCCTTCATTTAGCATGTCGCCATCAACCATACTTGCATCCATAGTAACGTGTTGAAGTTTACCTCTTGGGTCCGTAAATCTTAAATCTACGTATTCGATTTGTTTATCCTTGATTTTTTTTAGTACATTATTTGAGCTCATTTTGTTTCCCCTTTAATTTTCCTGGATTAGTATCAAAATAAAATATAACTTTATCCCGATTTAAATTAATATCTCCTATGTCTTTTAAGCATAGGATTAAACATGAGAAATTGCATTTTTGCAAACAATCAAAGGTTGTAAATGAATTCAGTTTTAGAGAATGAAGCGGTCCAAAGAGTTCAAAAAGCAATTAATCTTTTTGACGGTAATATTAAAATATCAATTTTAGAAAAAACTGCCAAAACAGCAAAAGATGCAGCAATTGCTTTAAATTGTGAAATTGGAGCAATAGTTAAAAGTTTATTATTAAAAGCAGAGAGCAAATTTGTCTTATGTCTTATTCCAGGAGATAAAAAGTGTTCACTAAATAAATTAAAAAAAGCAATTTCTTTAAAAGATGTGTGCATGGCTGATGCGGTTCAGGTCAAAGAAAACACTGGTTTTAGTATTGGAGGGGTTTCACCAGTGGGCCATTTGAATAAATTAGAAATATTAATTGATAAATCATTCGATAGATTTGTTGATGTATTTGCTGCAGCAGGTCACCCTAATAGTATTTTTAAGATCAGTACCTCCAATCTAATAAAAATTACAAATGGTAAAATTTTGGATATATCTGAATGAGACAACCAACAGTTACTGATTATTGTTTACTTGTTTTCTTAGCAGTCATTTGGGCTTCGGCATTTTTTAATATAAAAATTGCAACAGAATCTTTTGGACCAGTAACGATTGCTTTTATAAGAGTTTTTTTAGGATCAATTCCTTTACTAATTTTATGCAATATTAAAAATATAAAAATTGAAGCATTTTCAAAAGATTGGCTTTGGTTTGCATCAATTGGATTTGTAAATTTAGTTTTGCCGTTTTTTTTAATTGCTTATGGAGTTAAACAAATACAAAGTAATTTAGCAGCGATACTCATGTCTACTTCTCCATTAACATCAACACTATTAGCTCATATTTTTATCAAAAATGAGAAAATAAATCTTTTAAAGATTATAGGAGTTTCCGTTGGATTTGCAGGAATAGTTTATTTATTTTCTGATGATTTCCTAATTAATGAAAATAACATATTTTCAGCATTTTGTATTTTAATGGGTTCCCTAGGTTACGTTGTAGGTGGAATTTTAACTTTAAAAATAAGTAAAAAGAAAAACGAAAATGTAACAGCCTCAATTTTAATTTGGGCGACATTAATACTCTTGCCTATTTGTTTTGTTTTAGAAAAGCCCTGGAATTATAGCCCATCAATAAATTCTCTAGTTTCAATAATATATCTAGGCCTAATTACCACAGGATTAGCCTGGGTTTTAAGATTTAAAGTTTTAAAGGAAAATGGTTTAGTATTTCAGTCACAGGTTGCTTACCTGATACCTATATTTGGAGTTATCTTAGGATATGTTTTTTTAAAAGAGGTCATTACTGAAAAAGTAATTATAGCATTAGTTGCAATAATTCTTGGAATATTTTTAGTAAAAAAATCAACTTCAAAAATTCCAAAGTTAAAAAAGTCTGTTTGAATTAAATTCAACTTTAGGTTTTTCTGTGGTTTCACGTGAAATTAATATAGCTTAACAAAATGAAAAATAGTTTATCTTTTGCATTTATTTTTTTATGGTCATCCGCTTTTGTAACAACTAAACCAATAGTTGATAACAGTGACCCATTTTCTGCATTAGCTTTCAGATTTTTTTTAGTCGCAATTGGATTTTTGATTTATACAAAATACAAAAAAATTTCACTAACTTTAGAAAAAAAAGAATTATCCCATTCAATTTTAAGTGGAGTGTTGTTTCATGGAATTTATTTAGGAGGAGTTTTTTATTCAGTTTCACTTGGAGTTCCTACTGGAATAACTGCACTTATAGTAACAATGCAACCAATACTTACAAACGCATTAGCTGGACCAATATTAAATGAAAAAGTCGGATGGAGACAGTGGGTAGGTGTTCTACTTGGCTTTAGTGGAGCAGCAATTGTCTTGGGTTTTGATTTAGGAGGGGATTTACCTTTAGTTGGCATAATAGCATCATTTATAGCTTTGGCATCCATTACGTCTGCAACTCTTTTACAAAAGAAATTTGGTGGAAATGCTCCTTTGTCGGTTAGCAACATGTACCAAGCTGCCGGAGGATGTATGTTTCATATTTTAATTGTTATTTTTTTTGCAGAGGCTTTTATTAATTTTAATAAAACTTTTTTTATTGCAATGAGTCATCAAATATTTTTAGTATCCTTTGGAGCTTTCACAATTTTAATGTATTTAATAAAAAATAATTCAGCGAGTAAAACAGTAACAATATTTTTTCTAATTCCAGCGACCACAGCTATAATTGCTTGGATATTTTTAAATGAGGAATTATCTAATTTAGATATATTTGGTTTTTTAGTCGCATCTTTTGGAGTTTATTTAGCAACAAGAAAAAATATCTCAACCTAAGATTGTAAATATATTTGAACATTTACATGCAGTCCAAAAAGAGTTTTAATTAAACATTGTACAAAATGACTTTAACTAAAATTTAGCGAAGGTCATAAAAGTTATAACTAATGGAGGAAAAATGAGTGCAGAAATGAAATTGTCTTCTGTTCTAGATACATCTCATTTAAAGGTTAAATTTCCATTCAAAGAAAAATATGGAAACTACATTAACGGTAAATTTGTAGAGCCTAAATCAGGTAAGTATTTTGATAATACTTCTCCTATTTCAAATGAGAAGATCTGTTCAATTGCAAGATCAAATGATAAAGACGTGGACGCAGCATTAGATGCAGCACACGCAGCTTTCCAATCATGGGGAAAAACATCAATTACTGAAAGATCAAACATTTTGCTTAAAGTTGCAGATGTGCTTGAAAAAAATCTTAGCACACTTGCTGTTGCTGAATGTTTAGATAACGGTAAGCCAATCAGAGAATGTATGGCTGCTGACTTACCTTTAGTGGTAGACCACTGGAGATATTTCGCAAGCGTAATAAGAGCTGAAGAAGGTTCGATCTCTGAGATAAGTAATGGTGAATATTCTTACCATATACCTGAGCCTTTAGGTGTAGTTGGTCAGATTATACCATGGAACTTCCCATTATTGATGGCAACATGGAAACTTGCTCCAGCATTAGCTGCTGGTAACTGTGTGGTTTTAAAACCTGCAGAGCAAACTCCTGCATCAATCATGGTAATGATGGAACTTATCGGTGATCTTTTACCACCAGGCGTACTTAACATTGTGAGCGGTTTTGGTTTAGAAGCTGGTAAACCTTTAGCATCTTCTAAAAGAATAAGAAAAGTTGCTTTCACTGGTGAGACGACAACTGGTAGATTGATTATGCAATATGCATCACAAAACTTAATTCCTATTACTTTAGAATTAGGTGGTAAATCTCCTAACATTTATTTCGAAGACGTTATGGACAAAGATGATGACTTCTTTGATAAGTGTTTAGAGGGTTTTGCAATGTTTACATTAAACCAAGGAGAAGTTTGTACTTGTCCAAGTAGAGCATTAGTACAAGAGTCTATCTATGATAAGTTCATGGAAAGAGCTGTTGCAAGAACTAAAGCTGTAAAACAAGACAATCCTTTAAAAATGGAAACAATGATTGGAGCGCAAGCTTCATTAGAACAAATGGAAAAAATCAAATCTTATCTAGACTTAGGTAAGAAAGAAGGTGCCAAAGTTCTATGTGGAGGAAATGTTGCAAAAATCAATAGTGGTTTAGAAAAAGGAAACTACATTGAGCCAACTATTTTCGAAGGTAAAAACGACATGAGAATATTCCAAGAAGAAATTTTCGGACCTGTTGTTTCTGTGACTAAATTTAAAGACGAGAAAGAAGCATTAGAAATTGCTAATGATACACTTTATGGTTTAGGTGCAGGAGTATGGACTAGAAATGGTAATCGTGCGTTTAGAATGGGTAGAGAAATACAAGCTGGTAGAGTTTGGACAAACTGTTATCACGCTTATCCTGCTCATGCTGCTTTCGGTGGATACAAACAATCTGGTATCGGAAGAGAAACACATAAAATGATGCTTAACCACTACAGACAAGTGAAGAACTTACACGTGTCTTACAGTGAAAAGAAATTAGGCTTCTTTTAAAAAATAATTAATATATAATGGCCCGTGAAGAATCACGGGCCATAATTTATATGAAAGTAACAGCTACAGAATCTGCATTAAAATTAATTGAAGATATTAAAGCTCAGCATGGTGATGAGCTTTTATTTCATCAATCTGGTGGATGTTGTGATGGTAGTGCTCCAATGTGCTATCCTAGAAAAGAATATCTAGTAGGAAATAGCGACGTTAAACTTGGAGAAATTGGGGGTGTTCCTTTTTATATGAATGATGATCAGTATGAAAAATGGAAACACACTGATTTAACTATCGATGCTGTAAAAGGAATTGGCGGAATGTTTTCATTAGATAATGGAACAGGCCAAAGATTTTTAACTAAGTCTGAGATTTGTCTAGTAGTAGACAACGAAAAGAAAAATTAATCTTAAATAATATTTTAGTTGAGCAAAGTCAGGATTTTGACGACAAAGAAAATGAACGTCTTGGAATAAATTTTAAACTAAGTCAGGGTTTTTAATCCTCTGTCCGCACAACAGAGGATTAATTAAAAGTTTAGCCTGCAGGTTTGTAAACCGAAGCTACTTTTCCAGCCATTTCTGCAGCTGACTTAATATCAATTGCTTCGCAAATAGTCATGTTACTTATAGATCCACTAGCTTCTACAGCAAGTTTAATTGCTGCAACATTTGTGAAACTATCAGCTTCTACTACTGCTATGAAATCAACAGGACCTCTTACAATATCAAATGAGTGAACTTTTCCACCCATTGCTTGTGAAATTGTTTCAACTGCTTTTCCTCTATCTTGTCCTGGATCTTTAACAAATCCTTGGAATGCTTGTGATGAATAATTTCCCATAACGTAAAATTTAGCCATATTCCTCCTTTTTTATAAAATCATTATAATACGAATATAGGATTTTTGTTGATATGATTTATTTGCACACTAGACACTTTAAAAGGTCATGCTAGATTAAAATATGTACGAAAAATACGGACAATTCACTGATGGTAAATGGCATCAATCATCAAATGGAGAAGCATACGAGGTTTTAAATCCTGCAAATGAAGAAATTATTGGACATGCTTCAAAGGCTTCACCACAAGATGTTGAAAAAGCTTTAAAGTCTGCTGAGAAAGGTTTGGAAGTTTGGAGAAAAACTCCACCTTGGCAAAGAGCATATATCTTAAGACGTATTGCAGACAAGATGAGAGAAAAACAAGACATACTTGCAAAATGGATGACACTTGAAGTTGGCAAACCATTTGCAGAAGCAAAAGGTGAAGTTAATGGTGCTGCAGACATTTATGAATGGAATGCAGAAGAAACAAAAAGAATTTATGGTCAAACAGTTGAAAGTAGATTTGAAGACACAAGAGTTCACGTTTATTATCAACCAGTAGGAGTAGTTGCAGCTTTAGTTCCTTGGAATTTTCCTTTAGTTCTATCAGCTAGAAAAATTTCTACTGCCCTTGCGGCAGGTTGTTCAGTAATCGTTAAACCAGATGTCATAACACCAGGTGTTGTAATGGAACAGGTTGAAATTTGCAGAGAATGTGGAGTTCCTCCTGGAGTTGTTAATTTATTATCAGGAGATCCTCCTAGTATTGCTCAACAATTAATAGCATCAGATATTGTTAAAAAAATATCTATAACTGGATCTTCAAGAGTAGGTAAATTAATTTTAAAACAAGCTGCAGACAAGGTTCAAAGAGTAACCATGGAATTAAGTGGCCATTCACCATTTATAGTTTTCGATGATGCAGATATTAAAAAGGCTGCTGATATGGCTATTGCTGCAAAATTTAGAAATAATGGGCAAGTTTGTATATCACCGAACAGATTTTATATTCAAGAAAGTAAAAAAGACGAATTTGTAAATTTATTTGTAGAAAAAACTAAGAAGTTAAAAATAGGCGATGGTATGGATCCAACAGTTCAGTTAGGTCCACTAACAACTAAGAAAAGACTAAATGAAATTGAAGATTTAGTTGAAACTACAAAAAAAGAGGGAGCAAAAGTTTTATTAGGTGGAAAAAGACCACAAGGATTTAATAAAGGATATTTCTATGAACCAACTATATTTGATAATGTGAAAGATGATTATACAATAATGAAGGTAGAGCCATTTGGTCCTTTAGTCCCAATGTTATCTTTTAAAGAATTTGATGAGGTGATCGAAAGAGCAAACAATCACGAACTTGGATTATCTAGTTATATTTGCACGAATTCAATGGAAAGAGCACATAGAGCGTCTGAGTTAATGGAAACAGGAACAGTTGCAGTTAATACACCAATGGTCGCAATTGCTGAAGCACCATTTGGTGGTATAAAACAAGCTGGTTACGGTAGAGAAGGTGGCTCAATGGCCATTAAAGATTATTTAAATGTTAAATATACTCATTTAGGAATAAAAGGATAACATGAAATCAAAAAAACAAATTAAAAAAGCCGCAAATATTTTATTTTCTTGGAGAAATATGATGCCACTTTATTATGGCGCTGTATGGATTATATTGCTTTTAATTGTAATTTTTTCACCTTTTTAAAATTTAAAATTTTAAATGGCACAATTATTATTAGCTTTTTTTGCTGGCTTTATAAGTTTTCTTTCACCCTGTGTTCTACCACTTATTCCAGGATACATCTCTTATGTTTCTGGCAGTACTTTAAATGAACTATTAGAGAGCAAGCGAGTAAACATAATTCCAACAGCACTCTTCACAATAGGTTTTTCAATAGTATTTATTGCTTTTGGAGCAACGAGCACTTTAATAGGTAATTTTGTGCTTGCTAATTCTTTCGAGTTAAGAATTGCATCAGGCGCAGTAATCATATTATTCTCATTACAACTTTTAGGTTTTTTTAATTTTAAATTTCTAAATATTGAAAAAAGATTTCAAACAGAAAGAAGATCAAATAAATTATACCCAGTTTTAGTAGGAGCAGCTTTTGGGTTTGGTTGGACACCATGCATTGGGCCTATTCTTGGCTCTATATTAGCTTTAGCTGCATTAGAAAGTACATTAACTAAAGGTATTTTACTTTTAACATCTTACTCTCTAGGTCTAGCAATTCCGTTTATTTTGTCTGGGTTCTTAATTCAAAAGTTTATGTCAGTATCTAAAAATCTCAAAAATAATATGAATATAATTTCGAAATCAGGGGGAGTTATTCTTTTAATTACTGGAATTCTAATAATTACAAACCAATTACAAGCTGTTGGCTATTATTTATTAGAGGCACTACCTTTCCTACAAAAGCTTGGTTAAAATAATTTTTTAGTGTAAAATATAATTATGTCGATAGGTTACTTTTTTAATCAGTCAACAAAATTTCTGTGGTATTCCGCACATTATATAATTTCATTTAAATATTCTACACCAATAAAAATTGATAAAACTAACCCTCCATCCTTTTACGGTAAGATGCCGTCAGGTAAACAAATGTTTTTTGAAATGATAAAGTTATTAAATGAAGAAAGAAAATTAATTAATTCAAAATTTTATAAAATACCTAAGACACAACTAAAAGATTTATTAAGTGCTGCAAAAGGTAGTTTTGATTTTTTCTTAGATCTTCCAAAAATAGATAAAAGAAGAGCATCAGGTAAGTTTTCTGAAGTAAAAGCTAAAAAAGATTTACCTAAATATTACTTAAGAAATTTTCATTACCAGACAGATGGATATCTAAGTGAAAAATCAGCAAGACTTTATGAATTTCAAGTGGAAACACTTTTTACAGGATGCGCCGCTACCATGAGAAGGTTCTCAATGGTACCTTTAATTAAATATTTAAATTCTAATAAAACAAATGTCAAATTATTAGATATTGGAACTGGTACTGGAGAAATTATTGAAAGTTATAAATTAAATTTTAAAAATACTGACATAACATGTTCAGATTTGTCTGAGGAGTACCTTAATGTTGCTAAACAAAAATTAAAAAAATTTAAAGATCTCAAGTATGTTAATTGCAAAGGTGAAGAGTTACCTTTTGAAGGCAATTCTTATGATATAATTACCTCTACCTACATGTTTCATGAGATACCAACTGAAATAAGAAAGAGAGTATTTTCTGAAGTTTCAAGAGTTTTAAAGAAAGATGGTATATTTGTTTTAACAGACTCATTACAAATTGATGATAACCCTAAGTTAAACCCATTATTAGAATTTTTTCCATATTCTACTCATGAACCGTTTTATCCTAAATACATCAGAGAGAATTTAAAAGAAGTAGCTAAAAACTATGGACTAGAGATGTATTACAATAAAAACGCTTACCTGAGTAAGAGTATGGCTTTTAGAAAATTATAAAACTATTTCGTTACTTTATAAAGACCCAACCAGGCATTCACCTCTTTACTTGCAAGATATTGAGATTTGAAAAACTCTATTTTTTCGCAGGTATTAGTATCGCACAATTCTTTTAATTTTTTATCAAAACCGTATTCTTCATGGATACCTTCATTAATTGTAAAGCATATCAAACCTTTATTTTTAGTAATTCTTATAAATTCATCTAGAGCATGTGGTTTAACATGTGCATATGTGAATGTGCCTACACACATTACTGCATCAAATTTATTATCTTCATGATTAATTTTTTTATTAAGATCTGCTTTTTCTAGTAATTGATAGAGATTTTTTGGAACTAAATTTAAAAGATTTTGAGAGAGATCAGCACCATAAAAGTTTTTAAAACCATACTTCTTTAATTCAGCCCCAACTAATCCTGTGCCGCAACCTGCATCATAGATCTTAATTTCTTTATTATTTGAATATTTATTTAATATTTCTGAAGTTTCTTTTGGACCTGTATAGTTCCAATCAGACATATCTTTATCGTATTTATTTTCCTTACCCCAATCATCATAGAATTTCATCACATCCTCTGTTTTTTTAAGGGTATGTAGTGGAACTTTATTTCCTATATCCTTCTGAGCCATCGATTAAATAAATTTTCTAAGTAAGTGCCTTAGTTTACCTTCTGAGGAATCGTAATCAATATAACAGCCTTGCAAAAATCTATTTCCTTCGTTTGAATTAAATTCAGTTCTACCATGCAAAAGTCTATAATTGTCCATCATCAATAAATCACCAGGTTTTAATTTAAATTTAACTAAAAAATTATCTGAATTATACATTTCGGAAATTTTATTTCTTGCTTGATAGTATAAATCTAACTTCTCTTTATCCAAAGCAGGTACAAAATCTAATCTTGTACTAAATCTGACTTGTTTAATTTCATTATTTTCATCCAATTCAATTAATTTACCCTCATTTTCCAAAACAACTTCTTTATCAACAAATCTAAACTTTACTTTCACTTCAGTTAGAATCTTAAAAAATTCAGGATGAGTATTTTTTAAATTTTTAGCTACCGAAAAACCATCAACTAAAGTTGAGAGGCCTCCACTTACTTCATTCTCAATACAATGTAATAACTGGATATTAGGGACAGGTTTTCTATATGGATTGTCTGTATGTGGGGATAATGGTAAAGATGTATACGCTAAGTCATTTGGATTAGGTTTAGACTTAACATTAAAGTACTCACCAAAGTTTGTTCTTCTAATACTTCCTATTGAATTTGCAAAATTAACTATAAAATTATCTTTTGTTGGAACATTAGAAATTACTACAAATCCATTTTTATAAAATGATTTTAGAAGTTCAAGCATCTCGTTGCTTTCAAAAAAGTTATTTTTAAATTTGAAATTTTTTATATTATTTAGACTAGAGTTCCATAATGATGGTCTTATTAGACTTCTCAAAAAAAAATCTGATTTAAATTCTTCCTCTATTTTATTAATATCAATTTTTGATTTTACACCATCACTAAATTCTATATCCAATAACTTATCTGTAATATTTACCTTGTTAATTTTTATATCTTTTAACAGTGATGGATCAAAAAGACGTTGTTCAGTATTTTTATCTAAATGTTCTTTTTCACTTACCCTCTCTCTTAGCCAGATAGGGTGCAATTCCAATTTATTCGGACCTTCAAAAACAAATACTTTGTTATTTTGCTCTAATTCAATTTTCATTACAATATTAATACATTTCTCTAAAAATTTACTTTTATCAAGCAAAATTAAATAGTATTAAGCTTTCCAACAGGCTCAAAAATAAATGAAAAATAAAGATTTTTATAATTTTCTAATTTCTTTAGCTAAAGATTTAAACAGATTTTATAAGTTAAAATTAAACAAAAAATTTAAAGCTAAAAATAAAGGTACCGAATCTAGTTACGATCCGGTAACGATTGCTGATAAAAAATTTGAGAAATTTATAAGGTCAAAAATTAGCAAAAAATTTCCAGATCACTCAATTATTGGTGAAGAGTTTGGAATAAAAAATAAAAAAAGCGAATATACTTGGGTTATAGATCCAATAGATGGAACAAGATCATTTGTCATTGGATACCCATCATGGAGTAACCTAATTGCGTTGTGTTACAAAGACAAACCAATTATGGGCCTAGCAAATTTTCCAATCTTAAATAAATTTTATATCAATCAAGATGAAAAAACAGCCTTTCTTTTTAGCGGAAAGAAAAAAATCAAATTAAAGTCTTCAAATTTAAAAAAATTTAGAGTTGCAAAGATTTCTGGGGATTTTCATGGTCAATATAGTTTAGATAAACTAAAAAAAGTAAAAAAACTGTTACCACGAATACAATTTCCTTGCATGGATGCATTAAGTTACTCACATTTTTGTGAAGGTAAAATTGATACAGTTTTTCAAAGTGGGAATAAAATTTGGGATATTTATCCACTTATACCAATAATAAAAGCTTCAGGAGGAATTGTTACTAACTGGGAAAATAAAGAAAATTTTAAAAGTGGAAATGTTTTAATTTCTTCGACTAAAATAATTCATAAAAATATGCTTAAGATGCTAAAGCCTTTGAATTAATTCTTATTAATAAAATTATTTATATAATCTTTTAATTTTATTTTACCAAAATATTTATAAACTTTGTTAGAAAGATTCATATTAGTAAGAGCAGATGCATATCTCTCGCCAGGTCTACTTGGTAAATATTTAATTTTACTTTTAAACATCTTTGCAACTTTAGTAATTGTAAAACTCTCTTTATGAGAAATACTATAATGTCTAGAAAGATTTTTTTTCCAGGCGATATAACAAACATAGACAGTGTCATCAATATGTGTAAATCTTCTAGACTGTGTTCCAGGCCTTACCACGGGCAATGGTTTATTCTTTTTATATAATTCCTCAAATATTCCAATGACCGTTGCCATATTCCCTTTACTTATTTGGTTAGGTCCATAAACATTATAAAAATAAACTATTTCATATTTAAAATTAAACCATTTTTTCATATTTTCTAGGAGTTCTAAATTTTTTGCTTTGGTAAAAGCATAAGGTGACAGGTCTTTATCTTTACCTTTGTTACCTAAAGAAGCAGACGTAGCACTATAAATTAATTTTATTTTATTTTTAAGACAAAAATTAATTACAGCATTAGTACCTATTGAGTTTGATTCTATGCATTTATCCATTTGCAAAAAACTTTGGTAAATTCTTGCAAACTCTCCAAAATGAAAAATAGAATGAATTTTTTTTGGATTTAATACTGAATTAATATTTTTTGTGTGCGCATTTAAATACCTTACTCTAGAACTTTTAATATGATTTTTTTTTGTACTTGAACTGTAGTTATCTATTGAGATTATTTTAAATGTAGTTTTTTTTAAAAAATATTTGATTAGATTTGTTCCAACAAATCCTGCTCCACCTGTGATTACTATCTTTTTAGTGTTCATCAAACATTTATCTATTAATTTAAATATTTATTTATGTAAATAACTAAATTAGAATGGTGTTTAAATAGGAGGAATATGGAAATTTTTAAACCAATTAATGAAAAAAAAGCCAAAGGTAAAGTTAAAACAATTCTTAATGAAATTAAAAAATCTAGAAAAATTTCAAAAATTCCAAATTTTTGGAGATCAATTGCACAAAATCCTGCATTGCTCGAAAGGACCTGGAATAATCTCAAAGCAATAATGAAAGACGGAGCTTTAGACTCTGTTACAAAAGAATTAATTTATGTAGCTGTATCAATTACAAATAGTTGTGGATATTGTACGAGATCACATACATTTGCGGCAAAAAAGAAGGGTGCAACAGATCAAATGATTAAAGAAATGATTGATGTAGTAGGTATAGCCAATCAGAACAACAAACTTGTTGAAGCTTATCAGGTAGAGGTAGATAAAATCTATAAATGATATGAGTAATTTAATTGGATATGTATATTTATTATTAGCTGTAGCGCTTGGAATAACATCTAACGGATTTTTAAAGACCACTAATGGTTTTACTAACATTGGTCCAACCATTATGTGTATGGTTACAATACTTCTTTGTATATTTTTTTTGGCAAAAGCAATGATGATAATACCTGTTGGATTTACATATGCGACATACGGTGGCTTAACCATAACAGCCGTAACTATTTTTGGAATACTTAAGTATAATCAAATACCAAACATATATGGCATTATTGGTATTGTTATGATTATCATAGGAGTGATCCTCGTAAATTTATTGGGTAAAACAAATTAGATACCATCAAAGTAGGACAATTCTACATAGCTACAAATATTGAATTTTAAAACATTAAGTTTAAAACAAAATGGATGAATCAATTTAATTTATCAGATGGAACGTATTTTAGATATACCGAGCGCGGAGAGGGTCCATGTTTGTTACTTTTACATACAATAAGAAACAGAATTGAATATTACGATAGACTATCCCCCCTGTTAATTAAGAAATTTAAAGTGATCTGTATTGAATTACCAGGCCATGGAGATTCACCAATTAATAAAAAAACAAATTACAATATTGAATTTATTACTAATTCAATAGTGGAATTTATAGATCAAAAACAATTAGAAGACATAACAATAGCAGGGGAGTCAATTGGCGCTGTATTGGCATCAACAGTTGCAATTAAAGTTCCTTCTAAAGTAGAAAAGGTTTATTGTTTTAATCCATATGATTATGACACAAAATTTGGCGAGGGTGTAAGTAGAGGTAATTTTATTTCTAAATTCTTGTTTTTACATATGCGTTTACCTTTTGGAATAGGGTATTTTTTTAGTAAACTTGAATGCTTTCCAATTTTATGGGTCATTTTTAGAGGAGGAGTTTTTAAAAAAAAATCCATTGTGAAAAGTTATATATCTTCACTGGCTAGCTCTATTAAGAAAAAACATTTTACCTATCACGAAAGAAATATATTTTTTAATTTTGTCTTATCATCAAAAAAAAAAGAAATTTATAACAATCTAAAAACAGATGTTCATCTTATTTATGGAGAGCATGATTGGTCTAATAATTTTGAAAGAGAAGAAACAATGAAATTATTAGGATTAAATTCTTTTGAAGTTATGAAAGATACTGGCCATTTTTCTTTTTTAGAGTCACCAATGAAAGTTGCTGAGTTAATAAAAGCATGAATATTTGCTATCTATCATTGTCTGCGGTATTTTTAGGAATAATCTTAATATATATTTTTAAGAAACCTTCAAAAGATGAAATTAAAAAGTTTGAAAGTAAAGACCAAGATAAGATTAATTGGTCTAAAATGGGTTTTTAATTTTTTTATTTAAAGTATAATCAATTTATGTGCGGCAGGTATGTAATTACTAAACCAGTTGAAAAAACTGTGAAAATTGTAAAATCATCAACAACCGTCAAAGATGATGAAAACTTCAATGCTCATCCAAGTCAGGTACTACCAATTATAAAATCTTATTCAAATGGTAAAACTTTAGAGTTAGTCAAGTGGGGAATAGTACCATCATGGGCAAAACAAAAAGATTTTAGACCTTTAATAAACGCTAGAATAGAAACAATTGACGAGAAGGTTTCATTTAAAAAACTGATAAAAACAACAAGATGTGTTGCTGTAATGGATGGATTTTATGAGTGGAAACGCTCTAAAGAAAACAAAACACCATTTTATTTTACAAGAGAAGATAAAAAACCTTTATATGTTGCAGGAATTTTTGAAAATAATGAATTTTGTTTAATTACTGAAGAGGCTAGTCAAAATGTTATGAATATACATCATAGACAACCAGTAATTTTGGATCATGACGAGATTAGTAACTACTTAGATCTTAAAAAGGATGGCAAAAAATATTTGAGCCAGATTAAGAAAATCCTTTTAAATTTTCATGAGATATCTAAAGAAGTTAATAAACCCACAAACAACTATCCATCATTGATCAGTAAGTTAAATTAATAATGGATTTAACTAAGTATAAAAATAAAAGTAGAATTCTATTAATTAAATCCCCGAATTATAAATTAAAAGATTACTTAAATATTAAAGATATTTATCAAAAACATATAAAGAAATTTCACAAAAGACATATTAAATTAATAACAAAAATAGATAAAAAAGATTTTAAAATAAATTTTATTGATTTCGATGGCAAAATAAAAAAAGTATTGAATAAAGTTAATACCAATAGCCTATTTAAATATGTTGATACTTTAAAAGTTAGTAGCACAGTAAAACCAATAAATTTATCACTATTTTCAGACTATAATCCTAAAACTACCACACATGGATTAGGTTTTAAAAATAAAGTAAAAGCTTTGTATACAGTTGATACGATTAAAAATAGACCTATAAAATATCAAGTTAATGTAATTGCAACTATGCTAGGACGTGCAAAAAAACATCCTCATAAAACAAAAGAAATGGGTGAAGCAATAAAAGTCTTTAGCAAATGGATGTCTAATTATAAAAAAAATCCTAAGAAGTAATTTTATCAACAAATCTTTTAACTACCGGGGCAAGACTTAATACAGTTATAATTGCAATTGGTAAGCTTACTGACCAAGCTCTCAAAAACCGTTTTATATATAATTCATCTAGACCAGTGTTAATATAAGTAATTAACAAAGTCATAATAAGACTTGTAAAAAATCCTACTATTAATGTAAAAAGTAATTGAGAGTATTTTTTTGGTAACATCTACTTAGGTAATTTTGTTGCTCAAGTTTCTTGATGAATTATTTTAACATACTTAAATTTAAAGTTATTTATTTTTTCATAGCATTAAACATACTTAGAGTATCATCAAAAGTCATCATAGTAATCATTTTTCCACTATCACTTACTTCAAAGTAATGACCAAACATAGTTTCCATGCCATCCGCTGACCCTTTTACTCTTACAAAAACTTTATTTCCTTCACTTATCATGTCTATAGGTTCAACTTTAAAGTTGGACCATTTTTCTGGAATTTTAGAAAATGCTCCCATCATTGCTTGTGGTCCTTTGTGCACTCCAGACAAAGGATGGATACCTTCTTTTCCAGGGAAAGTCCAAGTAGTATTTTCATCTACTAACTCTTTAAAAAAAGTTTCCATGTCATGTTTATTAAAAAGATCATAACCTAATTTCACTCTTTCTTTTGCATTCATTTGTTTCTCCTTTTGTTTATTAGTTTAATTACACTCCTTTAATTATAATTAAATTACCTTCAGAATTTTTTTGGCGAAGTTCTTTGACTGGTTTGTATAAATCTGAGTTATACCACTCTAATGCTTTTTCGTAAGTGGGAAATTCAATAATTACATTTCTAGTATAATCCCATTTACCTTCCATAGATGTATATTCACCAGCTCTTACAACATACTTACCACCGAATTGTTTTATAGTTTCAGGAACTTGCTCAGCGTAAACTTTAAAACCTTCTTTGTTGGTCATATTAATTTGAGCGATTACGTAACCAGGCATCTTAGTTATTTATTATTAATTTCTAAAATCCATAATGTTTCCACACTCCTCTGGATCAGTCTCAAACATACTGTTCATATCGCCAAGTTGTTCTATAATTGCTTCTTTGTTTTCAGCTTCCCATCTACAAAATACTTTCATAGAATCTCCTGCTCCGACCATAGTAACTAAGCATCTTGCTTTTTCACCTGTCACACCTTTTTTAAGATCTTCGTGTGAAGTTGAAGTAACAAAATCCATGAACTTTTTTTTCATCTCTTCAGATTTAAATATGTGTGTTGCTAAATAGTTTTTCATAATTATCCTTTCGTTTATTTAATTTTAGTTAATATAATTTATTAAGGTAAAGGTTTTATTACAAATGAGGAATGCGTTTTTTAGATCCAACTAGGAACAGGAAGACCTTTTTCCTGTAAAAACTTTTTATTAAACAGCTTAGAGTTGTATTTATCAGATCGATCACAAAGTATTGTGACAATTGTTTTTCCTGGTCCTAATTTTTTACCTAATTTAATAGCTCCAGTAACGTTGATTGCACAACTGGTTCCTAAACTCAAACCTTCATTTTGAATTAAGTCATATAGAACTGGTAGAGCTTCTTTATCAGTTACTTTAAAAGCACCATCAATTTTAGCTTTTGCAAAATTAGCAGTCACTCTACTTGATCCTATTCCTTCAGTAATTGAACTTCCTGAAGATTTTAATTCACCATTTTCAATATGATCAAAAAGGGAAGAACCATCAGGATCAGCTAAAAATATTTTTATATCTTTATTTTTTTCTTTTAGAAAACTACTTACTCCCCCAATTGTACCTCCGGTTCCAGAGGAACAAACAAATCCATCCACCTTACCATCTGTTTGCATCCAGATCTCTGGTCCAGTTGTTTCATAATGACCTTTGGAATTTGAAGTATTGTCAAATTGATTAGCCCAAACTACACCATGATTATTAGAACTTTTTAAGTCATCCGCTAATTTTGCTGCTACTTTTACAAAATTACCATCATCTTTATATGGTTTAGGTGGTACTAACCTTAAGTCAGCACCCATATTTCTCAGCATATCTTTTTTCTCTTGAGTTTGATCTTCGTTCATAACAATGATTGTTTTATATCCTACAGAATTTCCAATTAAACATAAGCCAATTCCTGTATTGCCGGCTGTTCCCTCAACTATTGTACCACCTTTTGAAATTAGTTTTTTTTCTTCTGCATCTCTAATTAATGCAAGTGCAGCTCTATCTTTAACAGACCCACCAGGATTTAAATATTCTGCTTTTCCATAAATATTACATCCAGTTATTTCAGATGCAGCTCTTAGTTTTACTAGAGGAGTATTTCCAATTCCTTCTATAAAATTGTTTTGTGGTTTATTCATTTAATTTTTATCACTATCTTGAGTAATACCGTATGGTTTAAAGTTTTGATCTTCAGTTGTAACTTCACCAACATTCTTTGCGGGTATTCCAACCATTACTGAATTTTCATCAACATTTTTTGTTACTACAGCATTAGCACCAATTTTCGCATTTTTTCCTACAACAACAGGTCCTAATATTTGTGCACCAGACCCAACCACTACATTCTCCATTAATGTTGGATGTCTTTTTGTATTTCTTTGATCATCCGAATTTATACTTGGAGAAATTCCTCCTAAAGTCACCATATGATAAATAGTTACGTTATCACCTATATCTGAAGTTTCTCCGATAACTACCCCCATACCGTGATCTATAAATAAGTTTTTACCAATCTTTGCATTAGGATGAATTTCTATTCCAGTTAAAAATCTAGAAAACTGAGAAATAATTCTTGCAATCAAATTAAATTTTGCAATCGCAAAAAAGTTTGCAATTCGATGAAAGAAAACAGCTTTTGCTCCAGGATAAGTTAATATTACACTTAGCTTTGATTTGGCAGCTGGATCTCTTTTGATAATAGAATTTAAAAATTCATTCATGTTAATTACAATTTTTTATGCTTTAAACTTGATTTAAAGTTAAACCCTTTAAATTAGCTGGAACAGCCACATCCATCATTTTTGGATTAGCAAGATTAAGGTTATTCATTATTTCTACATATTGGTCAACAGAATTAACTTGTAATCTCGGATTATTTTTTCTCTCTGATCCAATTGTAGAATGTTTTTTACCATTATAATCATGCGCAGGAAATACAATCGTATTTTCAGGTAATTTCAATAATTTATTAAATATAGAGTCGTACTGTTGTTTTGCATTTCCATTTTGAAAATCAGTCCTTCCAGTACCATTAATTAAAAGAGTATCACCTGTAAAAACTCTATCATTCATTAAAAAACTATACGAACAATCAGTATGTCCAGGTGTGTACATCACCTTTAAATTAATATTATCAATTTTAACGTTTTCATCTTCTTTAACTCTTAAATCAACAACTTCAGACTTTGAATTATCTCCCATAATTTTTGTACAATTTGTTCTTTCACTTAACTCATTTAAGCCAGTGATATGATCTGCATGAATATGAGTATCGATTACTTTTACTAATTTTAATTCTAATTTATTTAATAGTTTTAAGTATTCTTCAGTGTGTTCTAAAACTGGATCAATAATTAAAGCCTCTCTACCTTTGCCACTTGAGAGTATGTACGTGTAGGTTGAAGATTTAGTATCAAATAATTGTTCAAATATCATATTAATGATCACTTTATAAAAAATTGCATAGCAAATCAATCTTGCATATAATTTGTTTTTAAAAAGGAGAGGTAAATGACTTTAAAAATAAACAGTTTAGCGCCCGACTTTACAGCTAAAACAACCATTGGTGATATTTCATTTCATGAATGGCTAGGAGATAGTTGGGGTGTTCTATTTTCGCACCCAAAAGATTTTACACCAGTTTGCACAACTGAACTAGGATCTTTAGCGAGAATGAAGCCTGAATTTGACAAGAGAAACGTTAAAGTAATAGGCTTAAGTGTGGACCCAGTTTCAGATCATGTTAAATGGTTGGATGATATTAAAGATGTTACAGGAATGAAACCTGATTATCCAATTATCGCAGATGAGGATCTAAAAATTGCAAAACTTTATAACATGTTAGAAGGTGATGCAGGCACTACTTCAATGGGTAGAACTGCGGTTGATAACCAAACAGTTAGAACAGTTTTTATAATCAGACCAGATAAAAGAGTTGGTTTGTTCTTAACTTATCCAATGGCAACAGGTAGAAACTTTATGGAGTTATTGAGATCAATAGACTCTATGCAACTTACTGCAAAACATAAAGTAGCAACACCTGCTGATTGGAAAAAAGGAGAAGAAGTTATCATCGTTCCTGCAGTTAAGGATGATGAAGCTAAGAAATTGTTTCCTGATGGTTGGAATGCAGTTAAACCTTATTTAAGAAAAGTACCAGATCCATCGAAGTAGGTTGGACAATAAGATTTTAATCGAGCAATCTCAGCATTGGGAAAAGAATTTCTCAAGTAAGCCTGAGATGTTTGGTTCTGAACCAAGCCATTCTGCAAAAATAGCTTTAGAAAATTTTAAGAAAAATAACGTTAAACACATCATTGAACTCGGAGCAGGATTAGGACGAGACACAATCTTTTTTGCTAAAAATTCAATAAAAGTAACTGCCTTAGATTACAGTCCAACGGCAGTTGAAATAATTAAAAATAAGTCAAACACTTTAGGGTTAAGTGACTTTATTGATACTCAAACACACGACTTAAGACAAAAATTAAATTTTAAAGATGATAGTTTTGCGGGTTGTTACTCACACATGCTTTATTGTATGGCTTTCACAAACTCTGAACTAGTAAATTTAAATAATGAGATATGTAGAGTTATACATAAAGACGCTATGAATATTTACACAGTTAGAAACCATACAGATGCAGATTATAAAAAAGGTATACATAGAGGAGAAGACCTATACGAAATGAATGGATATATTGTTCATTATTTTTCAGATGAAAAAGTTAAAGAGTTACTAAAAGGATTTAATAATTTAAGTATCGGTTACTTTGATGAAGGAAGTTTTCCTAGAAAATTATCATTAGTTATTAATCAAAAAATCTAATATGGAATACTTATTAATTGGTTTTTTTACTGGTCTAAGTTTGATTTTAGCACTTGGAGCTCAAAATGTATTTGTAATAGAGCAGGGTTTAAAGAGACAGTATACTTTTTTAGTATGCTTAATTTGCTCAATTTCTGATTATATTTTAATTTTTTTAGGTATTATCTTATTTGAATATTTTCAAAGTTATTTTAACCAAACAATTGAACTTATATTAAACATTCTATTATTATTATTTTTATTACATTTTATTTATTCTAAAATAAAATTAAGTTTTTCAAATGTTGATTTTTCTACTGATAAAACAGACGAAACCTTTAAAAGTATTTTCTTAAAGACCTTAGGCTTTACTTATTTAAATCCACATGTTTATTCAGATACAGTTTTTTTTTTAGGAAATTTCTCTAAAAATTTTACTTTGGTGAATAAAATATATTTTGGTTTAGGTGCTACAATATCTTCTTTTTTATTTTTTTTTACTATTGGTTATTTAGCAAAATATTTATCTAAATATTTAAATAATAAAAGAATTTGGTTTTATATAAATATATTAGTAATTCTTTTCATGACTGTTTTGTCTTTTTATGTTTTAAATACTATTCTTAATTTCTATTGATATAGAACACTTTTTAACGTCAATTTAGACCCATTGGATTTTAAAAAAAAATAACTAAATAAGATGTATGAGTGATTTAGAAAAACATTACGAGCCAAATAACCTTAGCGATAAAGTTGCTTTAGGCTTTACAAAGTTTTTAAGATTTCTAGCTGATACTTTTTTTAAGAAAAGATACGGTCATAGAGCTGTCGTTTTAGAAACAGTTGCTGCAGTACCTGGAATGGTAGCAGGAATGCTAATTCACTTAAAATCTTTAAGAAAAATGGAAGATGATAGAGGTTGGATTAAAATTCTTTTGGATGAAGCAGAAAATGAAAGAATGCATTTAATGACTTTTATTCATGTTGCAAAACCAACATGGATTGAAAGAGTTATTATTTTGATGGCTCAATTTATTTTTATTGTTACATACGCTATCATTTATTTAGTATCTCAAAGAACTGCTCATAGAATTGTTGGTTATTTTGAAGAGGAAGCTGTTAGAAGTTACACGGAATATTTACACGAATTAGAGACTGGCAAAATAAAAGATGAGCCAGCTCCAGAAGTTGCAATAAATTATTGGAACCTACCTTTGCATGCTACATTAAAAGATGTAGTGAGAGTTATACGTGATGATGAAGCAGGACATCGTGATGTAAACCACAGTTTTGCAAATATCATTAATGAAAAAAAATACCCTAAGAAAGATGAGGAATTAAAATCTGAAAGTTTGAAAAGAGAATAAATTTCTACTCGTTTGAATATCCATACTTACGTAATCTAACATCGCCAGTTCTTGCATGAGCTTCCATGCCTTCGTATCTTGAAATCCTAGCAGCTGCTGAACCAACTTCTTTTGTAGATTCTTTTGTCATTCTTTGAAAACTTAATGTTTTTATAAATTTACCAACGAACAACCCACCAGTATATTTGCCAGCACCCTTAGTTGGTAATATATGATTAGTACCAGAACATTTATCACCATAAGCAACAGTTGTTTCTTCTCCTATAAATAACGAACCGTAGTTTTTTAATCTCTTATGAAACCATTCAAGATTTTTAGTTTGTATCTCTAAATGTTCAGGTGCATAGTCATCACTCACTTTAACCATTTCTTCATCCGTATCGCATAAAATTACTTCACCATAATCTCTCCAAGCAGCCTCTGCGCTTAACCTTGGAACCTCTGGAAGTTTCTCTATTAACTCTGGAACTCGTTTCATCACTTCATCTGCAAGTTTTTGGCTTGTTGTGTATAACCAACATGGAGAATTATACCCATGCTCTGCTTGACCAACTAAATCGACAGCTACAATCTCTGGATCTGCAGTTTCATCTGCAATAATTCCAATTTCTGTTGGACCAGCAAATAAATCAATTCCAACTTTTCCAAATAAAATTCTTTTAGCTTCGGCAACAAATTGATTTCCAGGGCCAACTAAAATATCAGCTGGAGCATTTCCAAACATTCCATATGTCATTGCAGCAATAGCTGGAACACCGCCAAGATTTAAAATTACATCAGCACCACATAAATTTGCTGTATAAATTATAGAAGGGTGGGCGCCAATTCCCTCTTTAGGTGGACTGCATGCAATAATATTGTTAACACCAGCAACTTTTGCAGTTGTAACGCTCATTACTGCTGATGCTATGTGAGCATATCTTCCACCTGGAATATAGCAACCCGCAGTGTTAACAGGTACTAACTTTTGACCAGCATATAATCCATTTGATAATTCGACTTCAAAGTCTTTTCCGTAGTTTGCAAGTTGTGCTTCTGCAAACTTACGAACTCTGTCGTGTGAAAATTTAATATCATCTTTAGTTTTTTGATCTAAATTTTTATTTATTTCTTCTATTTTTTCTTTTGAAATAATTATTTCTCCATCATATTTATCAAATTTTTTAGTTAATTCTTTACAACCTTCTTCTTTTGATTTTTCTAATTCTTTTAAAAGATTTTGAACTATATCTTTTGTTTTAGTATCATCAGTTGATGCGGTTTTAGATGCTTTTTTTAAATATTTAATCGTCATTTTTACAAATTTATATTGTTTTATTAATCTAATGCAACAACTGCAGCAGCAATAGAAGCTAGTCTTGCCGTTGCTTCATCTGATCTACTTGTAATAACCACTGGTACTTTTCCTCCTATTACAACACCAGCTGCACAAGCACCCATAAAATAAATCATCATTTTTACTAAAGCATTTCCGCTTTCAACACTAGGAACTAAAAGAACATCAGCATCCCCTGCAACTACATTTTTAATTCCTTTAATTTCAGCAGATTTTTTTGAAATACTATTATCAAAAGCCAAAGGACCAAATACATCTGCATCTAAACCTTCTTTTTTTGAAAGTTCAGTAATTTCTTTTGCCTCCATTGAACTTTGTATACTATCTAAAACTTCTTCTGTTGCTGATAATACAGCAACCTTTGGTCTGTTGTTTCCAATTCTTTTTGAAAAATCTATAACGTTTTTTAATATGTGCATTTTTGTTTTTACATTGGGTAAAACATTTAAAGCGCCATCAGTGATTATTAATGGCTTGTCATCTTTTTCTAATGTCATATGCCAAACGTGACTTAATCTGGTTTTGCCAAGAAGTTTGTACTCTCTTTTTAAAACTTCTTTCATCAATATATCCGTATGAATATGACCCTTTACGATAATCTTAACTTTGCCCTGCATTGCAAGTTTAGCAGCAACTGCCGCTGTATTATTTTCTACTGGCTCATGAATTACTTCATATCCTGAAATATCAAATTGAATTTCATTAGCACATTTTTGTATCTGATCTTTATCACCAATAAATATTGGTTTGATTAAATCTTCTTTAACAGCATCCATTACAGATTGCATTGGAAGAGGTTTTCCAGCATTAACAATTGCTGCAGTGGCACCTTTCTTTTTTAAAGATGCATCTAGTAAATTATTTGGACAAATTATTGTTTTATTAGATAGCATTTAGTTTTTTTAAATCTTCCATTATACTTTTTGGTATTGGAATATTCTTTTTCATATTTTTTTTATATCTTTTTTTTGTACCTTCGCCAGGAAAATTTATTTCTTTAACTCCTTTAATTTTTGGTAATTTCTTTATAATTCTAATGTTCTCTTTAATTCTTTTAATGTAATTGCTTCCAATAAAAATATTTGGTTTTACAGCCATAAATAAATGTCCAACATTTTGTGGTCCCTTAAAATCATCAAATGGATCTCTCACTTTACCTCCATGATTTGCACCTGTCATAACCCCACTTAATATATCTACCATCCAAGCTAAACCTGAGCCTCTAAATCCTGCAATAGGTAACTGCACTCCTTTAAGAGCTTTAATTGGATCTGTAGTTGGCTTTCCATTTTTGTCTAAAGCTACACCTAAAGGAATTTTGTGACCTAAATTAGCCGCTACTCTTATTTTACCTCTATTAATCATTGATACGGATGTATCCAATATAAATGGGACCTTCCCACCTGATGGTGTTCCAAAACAAATCGGATTTGTTCCAAATAAAGTTTTCTTTGATCCAAAAGGCGCAATAGCTGGTGGCGCATTAGTAAAACACCACACCATTAAATTTTTTTTAACGGCTTGTTCAACAAAGTAACTAGATAAACCATAGTGACCAGAATTTTTTACACCAACCATTCCAATTCCGGTTTTCTTTGTATTCTTTATTAATGATTTAATAGCGATATCAGCTGCAACAAATCCAATGGAATTATTTGCATCCACATATGAAATTGAACTAGATATTTTTTTTATTCTAATTTTTGGTTTAGGATTAATAACTTTTTTATCAATTCTATCACAATACATCTTAAGTCTAGATAACCCATGAGAATGTGCGCCAACTAATTCTGCATTGATTAAAGCTTTGGAACTAATCATGGCGTGCTTTGGACTTAAACCTCTGCTCTTTAGTACTTTAACTATAATATTTGTTAATTTTTTTGCATTAGCCATAAAGCATCCTGACTTAAAAAAAAGATCTTACCACTAACTGGATGAACTTGTATGTCTCTAATTCTTCCGATTTCTCTTTCAAATATGACTTCTTCTCTAACATTTTCTAAGTTGGAAAAATCAAGTTTTCTAAGTGACATGTCCTTAAGAGATGTAATTAAAGCATGACCATTCCACTCTTTAAATTCTTTACCTTTATAAATTGTTATTGCACTTGTTGCAATTGAAGGCACCCAGTATTTAATTGCTTTTGTATAACCAGGTAACCATTTTGGTCCAATCTTAGTACCACTATAATTAGTTCCACCCCATCCAAGAACTTTCCAACCATAGTTTTCCCCTTTTTTAATTTCACCAAACCAATCACCACCTCTTGCACCATGGTTACTTGCATAAATCTTTTGATCAAAAGGGGATAATGTTAAACCTTGTGGGTTCCTAACACCTATTTGGTAAATCTCAGGTAGCCAATCTTTTTTGTCAATAAATTTTGGATTATCTTTTGGAATACTTCCATCAGTATTAATTCTAATTATACTTCCAGGATGTTTTGTTGGATCCTGTGCTATCATTCCTTCGCCTCTTTCACCAACTGAAGCAAAAAGATAATTGTCTTTAATAGCTAATCTTGAACCGAAGTGATATCCAGAATTTATTGGTGGAGTAGCAACAAATATATTCTTAAAGTCAATTTGATCTTTATTAAAATTCCCTCTTGCAACTGATGTTGTTGTTTTAGATTTCCCGTGATCCTCAGAATAACTTACCCAAACTACTTCGTCTTTGTACAAGATATCTAATAAACCACCTTGACCGTCTTCTAAAACTTTTAAGTTATGTTTAATATCAGTGACAGAACCGCTTTCAATATTAATTAATTTTAAATTGCCAGATACTTCGGTTAAAAGTATTTCATTATTAGATACAAATGTAGATCCCCAAGGATTTCTAAAATCAGCAATCTTTTTAAAATTAAATTCTGCTGCTTCAGATGAAACTGAGAATAAAAATATAAAAAATATTATCCTTTTCCACGCCATGGTATTGTTTTATCTATTATTTTTCTTAATGTAACGTCGAATAATAGTCCCAGCATACCCATAATAAATATGGTTATCCAAATAACCTCATATTGAAAATATTTTTTTGCAACGTTTTCTACAAATCCAATACCTGTGGTTCCTGCTAAGAACTCTGCTGCAACTAAAGTTCCCCAGCACATTCCAACTGCAACTCTTATTCCTGTTAAAATTTCAGGTAAAGAGTTTGGAAATATTACATATCTTAATATTTGTTTATTTGATGCCCCAAGTGAGTGAGCAGCATGAATTTTTGATAATTGAGTTCCTGATGCACCAGCCCTTGCGGAAATAATCATAATAGATAGAGAAACCATAAATAATAAAAATACTTTTCCAGTATTATCAATACCAAGAACTGAAATAATTAGTGGAGCCCAAGCTAAAGGTGGTACGGGTCTATAAAGTTCAATTAACGGATCAAAGAAACCTTTTGCAAATCTATTTAATCCCATAAATAAACCTAACGGAACACCAATTAAAATTCCAAATACTAAACCTAAAAATACTCTTAAAAACGAGTCCCATATATGCCCGTACGGAACAGGAATTTTAAATAATTTAAAGTCTCCTGTAACAACTTTTAAAACTTGTCCTTTGAAATTTTGTTTCACAACACCATCCGATGAATGAACTGGATAATCTCCTGGAAGAATATCTGCGATCCAATCAGGTAAAATAAATCCAATTATTTTACTTACATCCATCATGTCTATCCAAAGTAATGGGATATTTTTGTAACCAACACTTGGTTTTGACATTAAGATAAATTTATTCAACGTATCAGAAGGTTTTGGTAACCATCTACCAGATCCTTGTTCAGAACAACTTGTTCCACTTGAAACAATTGTTCCAGCTGGAAACAAAAATATATCTACCAATCTTAAACCACCTTGTTCTGCTTTTTGAAGATTATCGAACTCAATAATAGCATTTTGCATTTCATTAAGAGCACTCGGCGGGTAAATACTTGCATATTCTATTCTTCTTGCAATTTTAACTATATCTTTTGCATAATCTGAAGCAACTTCATCAGCATCGCTTAAATTTTTTCTGTAAATTTTAATATCTTCTTTTAATTGCTTTATTGAATTTTTAAATTGTGGATTATGATTTCTTAATTTAAAAAATTTATCATTTATAATAGTAAGTTCTTCAGCTGCTGAATGAAATTTTAATCCCTTATTGGTAGCAGGCACTAAGGGTACTTCTATTGTATTTTCAATAGAGCCTGTACCAGATTGGATCTTAGTGATACCCCAATCGCCTTGTTCTGAAATAGCAATTTGTCTCTCATTTTTTGCTGCAGATGTTTCAAATGGGTAATCTTTTTTTTGAAAGTTCGAACTTAAAAGTCTTAACTCATCTGTCATTTCTTTAATTTTAATCTTGGTATCCATCTCCATTAAATTTTCGTTTGTAAGCAGTGGAATTAATTGAGAGGTTTTATTAACAAATCCTATTAGTGTTGATTTTTGTTGAGCATTTACGCCTTGCGAATTTTGGATTTCGTTAGTTATCTTGCCTAGATTTTTGTTTTCTATTTTTATTATAGAAGTACTTTTGAATTCTCTTTCTTCTATTGGAAACTGATATTTTAATCCTAATAAAGACTCATTTATTTTAGCAACCTGACATAATTCATTTGCTGATTTTGGATAAAATCCTTTTGCAATATCCCAAGAATAATAAAGCCAAACTAATAATATTGCACTACCACCAACAATTATCCAATGAGTACCTCCTTTAGCTCTTTCTGGATTTCCAAAAACAGCATCTACTTTTTCAGTTTTTATTAATCTTCTTCCGTAAAGAATACATCCGACGATGGACACAAGAATTAATATTGTTATAGATTGGGTTAACATTTAATTCTCTTTCCCCATAATCTCTTCTTCCATATTCCAGATCATGGATAAAATTTCCTCTCTTTTTGATGAAAATTCTGAATTCTTTTTTATCTCCCTTAAGTCTTGATTTAATCCCATTTCTGCAAATGGAAGTTTATACTCTTTATGTATACGACCTGGTCTTGGGGCCATGACATATAGTCTTTCCCCAAGCAATAATGCTTCCTCAACAGAGTGTGTGATCAATATAATTGTTTTACCAGTTTCCTTCCAAATTTTTAAAACAAGTGACTGCATCTTTTCTCTTGTTAAAGCATCTAATGCACCCAAAGGCTCATCCATTAAAATTAAATCTGGATCATTGATTAGGCATCTTGCAAGGGCAACTCTCTGCTGCATTCCACCAGATAATTGATAAGTTGGAGTATTTCCAAATCCTTTTAATCCAACTATTTCTAACCACTCATTAACTTTTTTTTGAGTTTCTCCAGTGTCCTTTTTCTTCATTCTTAATCCAAAGTTAACGTTTTCAGAAACTGTTAACCACTCGAATAAGGCACCTTGTTGGAAAACCATTCCTCTATCGACACCTGGTCCATTAATTTCGTTGTTTCCCAAAGTTATTGTTCCCGATGTTGGTCTTATAAATCCTGCCGCAATGTTTAGTAAAGTTGTTTTTCCACAACCAGATGGACCCAATACCGTTAAAAGTTCACCTTTTTTAATTGTAAAATTTAAATCTTTTAAAGCGTGAACAGTCTCTCCTTTAGGAGACTTAAAAATCATATTTAGATTTTGTGAAACTAAATCACTCATAAGATGACTTTATATTAAAATTCTAACAAAAAAAATAGGCACCAATTAAAAAATTGGCGCCTATTTAAATTTTAGTTTACCTTAGATTATAAAGGTAAGAAACTAGTATCTACGTTTCCTCTTGGCGTTCCCATTCCTTTTAAGAATGCATCAAGATTTCCTTTTGTCATAGACTGCTTAGTTTCTGCTGGCGTTAAGAATTTGAAACCACTTAAAGTCTCTTTCATATCAGCAACTTTCATCTCTGAAGCTTTTGACATAGAATTCATATCACTTTTTCCACTTCTATATCTATCGTTTGCTTCATGCGTTACTTCAATAAAAGTTCTTAGCATGCCTGGGTTTTCCTTCATAAACTTTGTAGTTACTGAAGTTATATCTATACCAAGTATACCAGCGTCTCTTGCTTCTTGAACTGTAAGTAATCTAGAACCAACTGCAGTTGCAGCTTTAATTGAATTACCACCAAATAAACATGACATTACAACATCACCGCTTACTAAAGCAGCAGCACCTTCTTCAGGATCCATTTGTATAATATCCATTTTGCCTCTGTCAGCTCCAACAACTTTCATACTTTCATCAAAAACATATTCAGCCATTGTTCCTAGTGGCACAGCAACTTTTTTACCCTCAAGTTCTGTAGCATTAGCTTTTGTAATTCCAGATGCGTTAGAAGTTACACAAGTTGTTCCACCCATTCCATATTCCATAGCTATATCAACAAGCTTAATAGGTGCTTTTGATTTAACTGCGTTAATGAAAGGTACTAAACCTTGTGAATAAGAAATATCTATATCTCCAGCTAACATTGCATCAGTCATTGCTCCACCATTTGTGAAGTTAGTCCACTTAACTGGTACTCCTAAAGCTTTTGCAAAGTTTTTCTTTTGCATATCTTCAAGGTTTGGACTAGGCCATTCTAAAAAGTAAGCAACTCTAACTTCATTTGCAGCTGAATTAGCAACTGAAATAGTTAAGTTAAGAGCTAAAATACTTCCCAGAAGAAAACTTAATATTTTTTTCATTTATTCCTCTCCTTAATTAAATTTATAAAGCTTATTTAAGTTGAAAAAATCGGCAAAGTAAATGATCTAATTGAATACTTTGGGCAATTCAGATATGCTTCAATTGAAAGTTGTATTATGTGACTATATTTATATGGTAGAATTTAGTAATTTAGTCTAAAGAATATAATTATACCATTATGAGTCAAAAACCTGCAATACCTAATTCACTTAATGAACATTGGATGCCTTTTACATCCAACAAAGACTTTAAACAAAGACCAAGATTAATTACAGAAGCAAAAGGAGTTTATTTAAAAAATCATGAAGGAAATACTCAAATAGATGCGAGTTCTGGATTATTTTGTAATCCATTAGGACATGGAAGAATGGAAATTATTGATGCAATTACAAATCAATTAAAAACTTTAGACTACGCACAACCATTTCAACAAGGTTTTGGTGGCTCATTTGAATTAGCAACTAGAATTTCAAAACATACACCAGGAAATCTCAACAGAATTTTTTATACGATTTGCGGATCAACTGCAGTTGAAACTGCAATTAAAATTAGCGTTGCATATCATAAAGCAAGAGGTGAAGGACAAAGATTTAGATTTGTTGGAAGAGAAAGAGCTTACCATGGTATGAATATTGGAGCGACATCTGTAGGTGGTATGATCAACAACGTCAAAGCATACGCAAGTGTTTTAATGCCAGGTGTAGTTCACATGAGACATACGCATTTAGATGAACACCAATTTGTATCTGGTCAACCAGAAACAGGAGCAGAAATTGCAAATGATTTGGAAAGAATTTGTACAAACTTTGGATCTGAAAATATAGCAGCATGTATTGTAGAGCCGATAGCGGGATCCACTGGAACATTAGTTCCACCAGTTGGATATTTACAAAGACTTAGGGAACTTTGTGATAAACATAATATTCTTTTAATTTTTGATGAAGTGATAACAGGCTGGGGCAGAACAGGATCTGCTTTTGGTGCTCAAGAATTTGGAGTTACACCTGATATTATGACAATGGCAAAAGCTACAACTAATGGAATTGTTCCATTTGGTGTTGTTGCATGTAAGGAAGAAATTTATGATGCTGTTGTAGATGCGGCACCTAAAGGTGCTGTAGAACTATTTCATGGCTATACGTATTCTGGAATTCCTGTATCTGTAGCTGCTGCTTTAGCAGTTCAAGATATATTTGAAAAAGAAGATATTTTTAACAGAGCAAAAGAACTAGCTCCTTATTTCCAAGAAGGTTTATTTTCATTAAAAGATATTGATGTAGTTGAGAATATTAGGGGATATGGAATGATGGGTGGAATTGATATTAAAATGGATACAAAAACTGGCAAAGCTGGACTTGCAACATTTAAACATTGTTATGATGCAGGAGTAAACTTTAAAGCTACAGGAGACGCACTGATTATTGCACCAATGTTTATTTGTGAAAAAAAACATATCGATGAAATAATTGATAAACTAAGAACAGGGATAACAAACTACAGTAAAAGTAAAAAGAATTAATTTTCTATATGAAAATTGGTGTTCCAAAAGAGATAAAACCTCAAGAAAATAGAATTGGATTAACTCCAGATAGTGTTAAAGATTTAGTATCAAACGGCCACGAAGTTTTAGTCGAAAACAATGGCGGGTTTGAAGCCGGATTTGAAAACTCACACTATACTTCTTCAGGTGCAAAAATAATTGATAAAGCCGAGGATATTTTTAACGACTCTGATATTATTGTGAAAGTCAAAGAACCTCTCTCAAATGAAGTAAAAATGATAAGAGAAAACCAAATTGTTTTTACTTACCTACATCTCGCAGCTGCAAAAGAACTTACTCAGGGATTAATTAATTCTAAGGGAATTTGTATAGCTTATGAAACTGTAACAGATCAAAATGGAAGATTACCTCTTTTAGCGCCAATGAGTGCAGTTGCTGGAAGGATGTCAGTTCAAGCAGGTGCACATTGCTTAGAAAAAAATCAAAAAGGAAGAGGTTTACTTTTAGGTGGAGCTCCTGGAGTGGAAGGGGGAACCGTTGTTATTCTAGGTGGAGGTGTTGTTGGTGAAAATGCTGCTATCATTGCAACAGGTATGCAAGCAAAAGTTCACATTGTAGATAAATCTGAAAAGAGACTTGAAGAACTTACTCAAAAGTTTGGAGATAAAATAATTCCTGAACAATCAGATAATATTGATTTAAAAAAATTAATATCACAAGCAGATCTACTAGTTGGAGGAGTACTAATACCAGGCGCAGAAGCTCCAAAATTAATCACTAAAGATATGTTAGGATTAATGAAAAGAGGATCTGTTATTGTTGATGTTGCAATTGACCAAGGTGGATGTGTAGAAACTAGTAAACCAACTACTCATGCAAATCCAACTTACATAGTTGACGATATTGTTCATTATTGTGTAGCCAATATGCCTGGCGGAGTTCCAAGAACGTCAACTCTTGCATTAAATAAAGTAACGTTACCTTTTTTAAATAGACTAGCTAAAGATGGATATCAAAAAGCTTTAATAAATGATCCTAATTTTTTAGCAGGATTAAATGTTTGCAAAGGCAACGTTACATATAAAGCTGTAGCAGACACTTTTGGACATAAATTTCTTTCTCCATCAGAAGCTTTAAATTAAAAAAATGAAAAAAATTCCAAGTTCGGCAAAAGCAGTTGTTATTGGCGGGGGTGTAGTAGGTTGTTCATGCGCTTATCATCTAGCAAAATTTGGTTGGAAAGATGTTATTCTTCTAGAAAGAGACAAACTAACTTCAGGAACTACTTGGCACGCAGCTGGGTTAGTTAGTCAATTAGGACCATCTGCAACAATAACGAAAATAAGAAAATATTCTTTAGACTTATATAAAGAGTTAGAGAAGAAAGTAGATCACTCAGCTGGACTTAGATTAAATGGCGCAATGTCCATTGCTCAAGAAGAGGGTAGATGGCAGGAATTAAAAAGACAGGCAACTACCGCTCAACTTTATGATGTTAATGTTCAAATTTTAAATAAAGATGAAATCAAAGATAAAGTTCCTCTAATTAAAAATGATGATTTATTGGGTGGCATTCTTATGCCAGGTGATGGTTCCGGTGATCCATCTGGTATTACTCAACTTCTTGCAAAAGCTGCAAGAGCAGAAGGTGCAAAAATTTTTGAAGACTCTCCAGTTGAAGATATTTTAGTTAAAAACAAAAGAATAGAAGGAGTTGTTGTTAATGGAGAAAAAATAGAGTGTGAATACATTGTTTTAGCAACCGGCATGTGGTCTAGACAAATTGGCGAAAAACTAGGTGTGAGTATCCCGTTATATCCTGCAGAACATTTTTATGTAATAACTGAACCAATAAAAGAAGTTCCAAAAGACTTACCTGTAATTAGAGATTTTGATAGCAGAACTTATATTAAAGAGGATGCAGGTAAATTATTATTGGGAATTTTTGAAGGAAAATCTATTCCTGCATTTGATAAAACTAATAAAGTTCCAGAAGATTTTTCTTTTGGCGAATTTCCTGAAAATTTTGAACATTTTGAACCTTACTTAAGCGCATGTATGAAAAGATTTCCAATATTAGAGAAAGTTGGAATCAGAAAATTTTTTTCAGGTCCAGAGTCTTTTACCCCAGACACCAATACATTACTTGGTGAAGTTCCTGAAGTTAAGAACTTTTTTGTTTGCTGTGGATTAAACAGTATTGGAATAGCAAGCGCTGGTGGCGTTGGAAAAGTTACAGCTGAATGGATGACGAACGGTCATGTTAATGAAGATATATTTAGTTATGATATTAAAAGATTTCAAAAGTTCCACTCAGAAATAAATTTTATTAAAGAAAGAGTTACAGAAACTCTTGGAGATTTGTATGGGATGCATTGGCCATATAAACAGCATAAGACCTCTAGGGATGTAATAAAATTACCTTACCATGATGAATTAAAAAAACATGGAGCATGTTTTGGCGTTTCAGGTGGATATGAAAGACCAATGTGGTTCTCAAAAGATGAGAAAAATAAAGATTATAAATATAGTTATAACTATCAAAATTGGTATCCATCTGCCGAACATGAAAGCACTAATACAAGGAAAAATATTGGTCTGTTCGAACTTTCTCCTTTTTCAAAATTTGAATTAAAAGGTGAGAAGGTACATCAAGAACTTCAAAGATTATGTACAGCAAATATATCTAATGAACCTGGTAAAATTAAATATACTCAAATGTTAAATAAAGACGGTGGTATCGAGGCTGATTTGACAGTTATCTGTATAGATAAAAACTACTACCGAATTGTTTCTTCAGCAGCAAATAGAGAACATGATAAATTCCATATTTTAAAAAATATTTCTGATGATATAAATTTTAAAGATGTTACTGAAGATTATTGTTGCCTTGGTTTGTTTGGTCCAAAAAGTAGGGAACTTATAAATTCAATTAGCAATGACGACTTATCTAGTGAAAAATTTAAATTTTCTACAGCTAAATTTATAAATATTAATAATCTAAAAGTCTGGGCGCAAAGAATATCTTATGTAGGTGAGCTTGGATATGAATTATATATTGAAAGGGATCTAGCAAAAGAACTTTTCAATACATTGGTTGAAAGCGGAGCAAAATATAATCTAAGTTTATGCGGTATGCATGCAATGGATATAATGAGAATGGAATCTGGATTTGTACACTGGGGTCACGATATATCTCCAGAGGAAAATCAATTTGAGGCTGGACTATCTTTTGCAATAAGTTTTAAAAAAAATATAAATTTTATTGGCCGTGATATTTTAGAAAAAATAAAAGATAAAAAAGTAGAAAAAAGTCTTAAAATTTTAACATTAGAAAATTCAAAACCTGGTGAGCCTTTATTGTTGCACGATGAACCAATTTACCATAATAATAAAATTGTTGGTAGAACTACATCTGGATGTTTTTCTTTTAATTTTAATAAGAATATAAGTTATGGATACATAAATTCAGGCATGACCTCGGATCAAATCGATAACTCCAATTTCGAAATAGAAGTTGAGAAAAAAAAATATAGAGCAACTGTTCTAAAAAAACCCTTAAATTCAAAAAATATATTTACTGTTTAACTCATTTAAATAAGAGTAAGCCACTCTTAATTTAATATGTGCTAAATTGGTCATTGATATTGAATAATTTCTCAATTAAATTTCGTATTGTGTCTAAGTTTTTAAAAAATAAAAATCTTAATTATGAGAAAGCCCAATCACTAGTCAATAATACCCTTGCTGATTGTGACGATGGTGAGTTATATTTAGAGGATACTAAATCAGAGTCTATATTGTTAGATGATAACAAAATTAAAAGCTCAAGCTTTAAAAGAGATACAGGTTATGGATTAAGAGGAGTTACAGAGGATAAAGTAGCATATTCACATTCAAATGATATTTCTGAAAAATCTTTAGAAATGTCATGTGATAATATTAAATCAACGTTAAAAAATTCTGATGGAAAATATAATCACAGTATAAGTAAAACTAATCAAAAGTTTTATGATGAATTAGATCCGATTGAAAGTAAAAGTCTAGAAACAAAAATAGAGCTTCTCAAAGAAATTAATCAATACGCTAGATCCAAAGATGAATGTGTTAAACAAGTGACAGCAAACTTTTTAGGTGAACATAAAAATATTGAAATATTAAGACCAGGTGGGGAATTGTTCACAGACTCAAGACCTTTAGTAAGAATTAACGTTTCTATATTAGTTGAAAAAAATGGAAGAAAAGAAACAGCTATGTATGGAGTTGGTGGTAGGCAGTCTTATGATAATTATTTAAAAAATGATGACTGGAAAAAGATTTGTGATGAAGCTTTTAGAATGGCATATACAAATTTAGAGAGCAAACCTTCTCCAGCTGGTGAAATGAAAGTAGTGCTAGGTCCAGGTTGGCCAGCAATTCTTATTCATGAGGCTGTAGGACATGGATTAGAGGGAGACTTTAACAGGAAAAAAACTTCAGTCTTTCATGATTTAGTAGGAAAAAAAGTTGCAAGCGATGGTGTCACCATAATTGATGATGGAACAATAGACAAAAGAAGAGGTAGCTTAAATATTGACGACGAGGGCACTCCAACTGAAAAAACAGTTTTAATTGAAAATGGAATATTAAAAAATTTCATGCAAGATAGAATGAACGCAAGGCTTATGAAAACAAAATCTACAGGTAACGGTAGAAGAGAAAGTTACAAACACGTAATCATGCCAAGGATGAGAAATACTATAATGCTCAATGGCAATAATACACAAGAGGAAATGATAAAATCAGTAGATAAAGGAATTTTTGCAGTAAGTTTTGGAGGTGGACAGGTTGATATTACCTCTGGAAAATTTGTTTTTAATTGTACTGAAGCTTACGAAATAGTTAATGGTAAAATTGGATCACCTCTTAAAGGAGCAACCTTAATTGGCGATGGACCCTCATCTCTAAAACAAGTTTTGATGGTAGGCAACGATATGAAATTAGATCCTGGTATTGGTACTTGTGGAAAAGCAGGCCAAGGAGTACCCGTGGGAGTAGGTCAACCGTCTATGTTGATAGATAATATGACAGTAGGTGGTACTCAACTTTAGAATGTTAAAAGAAGACGAACACCTCAAAAAACTTGCTGAAAATTTTTCAACTAATTTAAAAAAATCAGGAGCATCGGAAAGCAGTGTACTAATTTCAAATTCAATTTCAGAAAGTGTTAATATAAGAAATAAAAAACTAGATGGATCAACTAGATCCGACAGTCTTAATGTAGTTTTAACTGCATATGTTGGAAAAAAAAAATCGTCAATATCATCTTCAAATTTAGATGAAAGCCATATAAATGAATTAATTAAAAAGTGTATTGAGACCGCTAAAATCACACCTGAAGACGAACTTAATTCTTTACCCGATAGCGAGCTTTACTTTAAAGGAATTAAGAATTTAGATTTATATGATGAGACATTTATAGAAAATTCAAAAAAAATAGACTTTATTAAAGAGGCTGAAGAGCAAGCTTTTAAAAAAAAAGAAATTGTAAATACAAATGGATCTGGTTTTAGTCAAAATAAATCAAATTTTATTTTAGCTAATTCAAATGGGTTTATTGATGGATATAAATCTTCTAATTTTTCTGCCTATTGTGAGGTGGTTGCAAAATCAAACGGAAGTATGGAAAGAGATTACGAATATAGCTCAAAACGATTTTTCAAAGATCTCCTTGAACCAAAAGAAATTGGACAAAAAGCATCTGAATTAGCAATTAGCAAGCTTAATCCGAAAAAAATAAAAAGTAAAAAAATGAAAGTAGTTTTTGATAAAAGAATAGCTAAAAATTTTTTATCTTCTTTTGCTAGCGCCATAACCTCTAGTACAATAGCAAAAGGTACAACTTTTTTAAAAAATAAATTAAATACCCAAATATTTAACAACAAAATTAACATCATAGATAAACCAGATATTTTAAAGGGCAGCGGGTCAAGATACTTTGATATTGAAGGTACTTCTACTAACAAACTAAATTTAGTTGAAAATGGTGTCCTTAAAAATTATTTAATTGATACATATAATGGAAAAAAAATAAATATGAAATCTAATGGAAGAGCGAGTGGTACTTCTAATCTCTATTTTGAAAATGGAAGTGAAGATTACAAAAATTTGATCAATTCTGATAAAGAAATTGTATATATCAACGAAACTTTTGGAAGGGGTGCAAACATAATTACAGGAGATTATTCTGTAGGAGCATCTGGCTTTATGGTTGAAAATGGAGAATTCATTTATCCTATAAGTGAAATTACAATTGCTGGTAATTTAAATGATATTTTCAATAAAATGGTTTTAGGCAATGATTTAGAATTTAATTATTCTACCAACTCACCTTCAATGTTGATTGACGAATTGACCATTGGCGGTAAATAAATTTTGGGCTTATTTAATTAGCAGATTTAAATAAAAATTCTTAGATCAAAACTCATTTTGAACTTATATCGAATTGATTAATTGTTTGGATTGGTATTTAATGTGCTTATGAGTACGGAAGTTAATAGTTTAGAAAACCAAATTGAACCAAACCAAAATCACAATCAACAAAAAGTGGATATAAATATTCTTTTAAACAGAGTTCGTAGTGAAAAGAAAAGAGAAAAAAAAGAAAATTTATTATTTTTAAGTCTTATAGGGTCAGTTATAGTTGTTACAGGAATTATAGCATCCTTATAAAACTATAATATTTAATATTTTTGTTATTAAATTTGAGAACTCATTTCCGTTAATTTTTCTAATTTTATCAATTTCATCCATAATTTTTATCTGTTCAGTATTATAGTTTTTGCTACCTGGTCCTGAGAATATTAAATATTGATTATTTTTATCTTTAGTTAATAATTTTCTTTTTAATAATATTTTTAGTTTTCTTATAACAGTCGGTCTAGGAATACCCGTTAACTCAGAGATTGTCATAGCATTAAGCCCTTGATCTCCATAATCATTAAGTCTTTTTATCCAAGTATCATTATTTTTTAACAGTTCATGATTTGCCTTAACTAACTTAGACATAACAAGATTTTGATTATAAACACAATTTCCCCAAATCGTCCATGTTTCGATATCTCCAAATATTGCTTTCCATCTAGTAATCATAGGGATCTGATAATCAAAAAAATATTGCCAACACTGAGTAAAGTTGGACTTAATTTTTTGTTCAATTTCTATTTTTGATATGTTATTTTTTAACATACCTTCTTTTGATAATTGGTCACTAAAATGAGATATCACTCTTGATAAATTTTTTATAGAGTCAATTGGTTTTTGAATTTCTTGACCTATTCTCTGTAACATAACTTTCTTTTTTTCTTTTATTAAAGCGCCATCTTTTTCCAGCTCAATCATCTTTCTTCTGGTAGTTTCCTTTGAAATGTTTAATTCCCTTGATAAATCAATTATATTAATTCTTGGTATTTCAAAGTTTACTTTAGAATAAAAATCATCAAATGAATTAACAATAAAATGATCGTTATACCCTTTAAATGCTTTATTAATTATATAAATTAATATTACATATTTATCAAAATCTTTAAATCTTTTGAAAGCATTAGTAAGCCACTGTTGTTGGAAATAGAAAATTTCTGTTATAAGACTGTCGTGGTATTTTTTAAAAACATTTAAGCTGTCTTCTATTTGAATTTTTTTAGAAAATTTTATTTCTTTATTTGCAAAAGACATAGGTTGTAAATAATATTAAAAAAAGCAATAATTCAAGACTTAATCAAACAAATATTTGTTGAAATTTATTTTAATTACTTCATAAATCTTATGAGGGAAATGTGGAATTTGTAAAAAATGTTGGACCAATAGGCATGATATTCATCATGTTTTCTTTAGGTTTAAATTTAACTGTTAAAGATTTCTTAGAAGTTCTTAAAAAACCTAGAAATTTGATAATCGCTTTAATATGCCAAATGATAGTTCTGCCTGTGATAGGAATTATCATCATCTCTCTTTTTCCTATGCAGGCCGAATTTCAATTAGGAGTATTTTTATTATTAATCTTACCCTCGGCAGTCATGTCGAATTATGCTACAAAATTGGTAAAAGGCAACGTTGCTTTATCAATAATTATTACATCATTTTGTGCATTAATATCCTTTATATCCATTCCAATATTCCTAAAAATTTACACTTCTTTTTTTAAGGATATTGTATTCGATTTAAACTTACTGAAATTTTCTGTTAGAATGTTTTTATTTATAGCCCTACCTACGTTTGTGGGAATTCTTGTAAGAGGTAATTTTAAAAAATTTTCAGAAAAAAATAATTTAAAATTTGATAGAGCAGCTTTTTTCTTGTTTATTTTAATAGTAATTATCGCAATATTTACTGAAAGAAATAACCTTGGAGGCTACTTTGCAGATGTAGGAGCAATTTCCTTTGTTGTAATAGTGTCTGTTTTAACATCTGTATATTTGATAATCAGATTTACTTTAAAAGAAGTTAGGACTCAAAGAACCATTATGATTGAAGCTATGCTTCAAAATGGTGCCATGGGTCTAATTGTAGGTGCTCAGCTATTCCATCAGCTTGAATATATGACACCAATTGCAGTTTATGCTTTAATTCAATATGTTGCTTTAATGTTTTACATAGGAAATATTAATATAAATAAGTTATCTAAAGATTAATGAAAAAAATATTTTTTATTTTAACAGCATTTTTATTAATTAATATTATTAAACTAAATAATGCCTACGCTAATCTAGATTCATTTAGTTGTGAAAATCTTCTAACAAAAAATAAAGCTTATATTGTTTATGGAAATAATTTTGCAAAAGAGGAGATGTCACCGAATATATGGTTATTTTTTCAAAAAATTATATTAAATGATAACAACTTGAATTTAATCAGTATAGATGATGATAAAACTATTAGGGAATGGAAAATAAATTTAACTTCTGGAAAAGCTATTTTAACTCCAATGTTTGATCCTACGTCAGATTGGCTGTGTCTTAATAAAGAGAGACAATTGCAAATGTTAAGGCATTTATATGAAAAGGGATCTCTAACTGGATATGAGTTTGAAAAAGAAAAAAAAAAGTTATTAAATAATTAATATATTTTTTAAATTTAAATGATTAAAATTATTACAGTTATCCTTAGAATAATATCAAAATTTTTTATTAGAATTAAATTATATTTGATTGCAAATTTATTTTCGTCTATGAGAGCATCTATACTTTTAAAAAAATTTGTTAAAGTAAAATTTGACGGACAAGATTGGATTTATAAATGGAACAGTTCAGCAGCGGTAAGTTCAGTGTGTTACTATAATCCTGAAAGTAACTATTCTGACACGGATCTTTTTTTTTACAAATATAAACCAAATCAAAATGATATTATTATTGATGTAGGAGTAGAAAATGGCTCAGAAATACCCGAGTTTTGCAAAGCCGTTGGTATATACGGAAAAGTAATAGCTGTAGAAGCAGACCCAGCATGCTGTAGAAGAATAAAAAAACTAAAAAAAATTTTAAATTTAGACAATTTAACAATAATTGAGCAAGCCGTGGGTGATATTAATAAAAAAGTAAACTTTTTACAGGAAAAACAAGAATTACAAAATAGAGTTATAGATAAAGATGTTAACAATTCTAATTATATAGAAATAAACCAGACGACTATAAATGACATATTGAAAAATCTAAACTTAAAAAAAATAAATTTTATTAAAGTTAATATTGAAGGTGCAGAGATAAATTTACTAAAACCTTTAAATGAAAATTATTTTGAGATTCAAAACTGGTGCATAGGATGCCATGATTTTATGGGAGTTAATTTTAGAACTTATGATTTTGTAAAAAATTGGTTGATAAATAATAAATATAAAGTTTCTAATTATGAACCCCAAAAAAATAAGACATTTTGGAGAAATTATTATTTATATGGTTCGAAAATTAAATATTAAATAGCATTATGAAAATTTTATTTATTCATTCTGAAGGAAACAATAACCACATAAACGATTTTATGAGCGATCTTTTATTGCATGGATTAAGAAAACTTCATGGTCAAGATGTTGTAGATTATCCTGGTTGTTGGTACATGTACTCAGATGAAATTCTAAATAGAGAATACAACATAAATAAAATATGGGGAAAAGGTTTTACAATAAATAATACATTAAATAATTATAATTCTATTGACAGAACTGAAATTAAAAAAAAAATCCAAACTAAATTTTTTGATCTTGTTATTTACGGATCTATAAGAAGATCAAATCTATTTTTAGAGGATGTTATAAAATATAATAACAAAGTTATATTTATAGATGGAGAAGACGATAGTATTATTAATGAAAAATATATTAGGTCAGGATTGTATTTTAAAAGAGAATTATTAGAAAATATACAAAACGTGTTACCAATAAGTTTTGCTGTTCCTAAAGAAAAAATATTAAAAAATATAAATGAAAACCCAACTAACTTATTAGCACCTCTTGTTCCTGGAAGGCTTAGTACATATATATATGATGATGAACAAAAATATTATGACATGTACTCTAACAGTATTTTTGCAATAACCAATAAAAAATTAGGTTGGGATTGCTTAAGACATTATGAAATCATGATGAATGGTTGCATCCCTTTATTTTTTAATATTAAATATTGCCCTAAATTAATACTTAAAACACTACCCAAAAACAGACTTTCAGAAATTTATGATAATTTTTATAAAGTTTTACAATTTTATTTTCCCTTCAAAATTTATAAAAAAAAATTTTTGTCTGTAAAAAAAATATTTTGTTATATTCCTAATATCTTTAAAAATAAAAGCGCTTCTTTATTTTTAAACAACCATCCAGATATTTTAGAAATTAAAAATGATTTATTAAATTTTACTCGACAAAATCTTACAACAGAAATTTTAGCTAAATATGTACTTAATAAAAAAAATTTTTAATTTCTTGTTTGAAAGAAAAAAAATAAGTAGTATAAATCAACAATAATTTAATGGCGGGGTAGCTCAGTTGGTTAGAGCGCGGGACTCATAAGCCCGAGGTCAGTGGTTCGATCCCACTTCCCGCTACCATATAAAAATGAATAAAATTTCAAAAAAAAAAATCTACGGTGCTGTAATTTGTTTTAATAGCGAAGATGCTATTGAAGATTTGTATAAAAGAATTGATAAAAAAATGTTTGATAAAATTTATTTTTTTGACGATAATTCAACTGATAAATCATATGAGGTTGCAAAAAGATTTGACTGGACTGTTTTTAAAAATGAAAAGAATTTAGGACATGGCGGGAATTTAAAACAGGCCATAAAGGTGGCCTTTACAGATGGTGCTGATTATGTTTTAGAAATTCACGCTGACAATCAATACAACCCAAATTTAATAATAGATGCGAAAAAATTTATTGATGAAGATTATGCATTAATAATTGGATCTAGATTTGTTAATAAAAACCCACATAAAGAAGAGGGCATGCCTTTTTTGAGATACCTTTCAAACAAATTAATGAGCGCTATGACAGGTAAACTTTTATCAATTAATTTAACAGAGTTTCACACTGGATTTAAAATTTTTGGAAAAAAATTTAATCAAATAGTCCCTTATGAAAATTGTTCTAATGATTATTTATTTTCTTTTCAGATAATACTTATGACTAAATTTTTTAATTTAAGATATAATGAAATTAGTATAAATGCAGATTATGGTAAACATGTAAATTCATGTAATTACACTAATGGTTTTATTTATTTAGTATTTAATTTTAGTGAAATTTTTTATTATTTTCTAGCAAAATCAAATATTTACAAAAAAAGAATTTATAAACCTAAATAATTTTTTTAAGTTTAGAAATATTCATCGATGGATTTAAAGGAAATATTTTTTTACCTGAAATTCTTTTTACATCTGGTTTATTTTTTTTTGCAAAGTTATAAACAGTTTGCAGTTTTCCTCCAACATTTAATATACCTTTTTTATCTAAAATTTTTGGCATAATTTTGATAAAGTCCTCGTGAAACATAAAATTCGTCTTTACATCGGAGAAAGCATATTTGTGAACAAAAGGTTTTTCACACATACATAATCTTAAAATTAAGGAATTTTTATATAATCTTACAGAGCTTTCTCCCCCTAATTTAGACCAGGCATAATTATTTATTGGCAGAAGACTATCTATCTCTTTGTAATTACCTTTGCGACCTGGATATACATAATTAGTTGAAAAATAAATTAATTTAATCCTATATTTTTCACATATTTTTACAACATTTGCAGTACCAATAATATTTAGATCAATACTTTTAGAAATGTTTTTATTATGAATGTTCATAGGTCTAGACAAAGCAGCTGCATGAAGTACATATTTAGGCTTAATTTTTTTTAAATAGTTTTCAATTGACCTCAAACTTAAAATATTTAGTTTTTTTTTACTTGGAAAAAAAATATTTAAATTCGTTTTACTATTTTTTAGTGTTATGGCAAATCTTCCTTCACCACCAGTAATGACGATTCTTTTTTTTATAGATTTCAATTTTATTATTATTTAATTCTTTATTAACAATGTATAAATAGCATTATAAAAATAAATATAAACTATGAAAAAAAACTTTCTTAACCTTGGTAGACAACCAACTGCAAACTCGTTTTTAAGCTCAATATCTAAAAAATCCTTAAAATCAGAGTTTTTTTATAACCTTACCATATGTTTCGATACAAAAAGTTTATTGGTGTCTCTAAGAAAACCCGTAAACCCCAAAATACAATACACAGATAAGTACGCCCATAGAGCTTCTGAGTCACAAACTATGCGAAAAGCATTTAAAGTGACAGCTATTAAATTGCAAAAAAGGTTTAAACCAAAAACGGTGATGGAAATTGGAAGTAACGATGGAGTATTTTTAAAAAATTTTCCAAAAAAAAAAGTAGTAGCTGTGGAACCATGTAAAAATTTAGCAGAAATAACTAAAAAAAAATTTAAAACTTATCCAAATTTCTGGAATAAAAAACTCTCAAAAAAAATATCAAATAAATACTCAAAAATAGATCTAATATTTTCAGCAAATACGATTTCACACATACCAAATTTGAAGGAAACTTTTGA
>CACLEU010000004.1 GCA_902606075.1 uncultured Pelagibacteraceae bacterium | reverse complement strand
TATAATTTTTGGTTATAATCAAATTTATTTTTTTGATATAATAATTCTTTTAATTCTCCATAAAATTTGTCATCTAAATTCGGTAATTCTTTTCTATAATTTTTGTTTTTAAAGACTAAAAAAAAGTCTTCTTTATCTAATATTTGAATTAAATCACTATTCTTGTAATCAAATATTCCTTGTAAATCTTTTTCGACATTTATTTCATTTAAATTTTTTATTTCATTTATTTCTACCTCTTGGTAACTTTTAAAAAGGTTTTCAAGATCATCCACATTTGATATATTATTTTCTATCTCATCTATCTTTTTATAATATTCCTCATCATAATCCGCTCTTCCTAATAAATTTTCTGGGGTCAGTTTTGCGTATTTAACGTCAACGAAATCTCTTTTAAATTTTTCTTTATTTTTATCTAAGTAATCCATAATTTCATTTTTGCTAAATTCTGATTTTTTTTTGTAATTATTTTCTAAAGATACATATTCAATTTCAATATTTCTGTTTTTATCGTAATTATAGAAATCTACTAAGTATTTCGGAGTATGCAATCCTGCGCTGTAAAAATTAAAAAGAATTTTTTCTAATTCTCTTTTTTTTAATCTTTTTTCAAATTCAGATGCAGAGACATTATTTTCTAAAAGAAATTTTTCATATTTCAATCTACTAAACGTTTTGTTATCATCGAGAAAATTTTTGTTATTTTTAATTAACTCTAGCAAATTCATATCATTTATAATAATTCCAAGTTTTTCGATTTCTAATTGAATAAATCTTTTAGCCAACAAATCATTTAAAATTTCTCTAAGAATACCTGTATCAATATTTTTACTTATAACTTCTTCGCTTACACCAATTGTATTTATGTGTTCAAAAAAATCTTGGGTTGAAATACTTATATTTTTGATCTTAGCAATATTGTTTGTATTTCCTCCTTGAAAGACTCCCCCCATACCCCAAAAGACAAAAGGAATTATTATTATACCTACTAGAACTGTAGCTAATTTGGTTTTAGAAAAATTTCTAAGTTTATTTAACATAACATATGATAAATTATTGAACTGTAAAAAACAAATCTATAGATTAAATATTATATTATGACAAATAAAATATTATTCATTGCTAATTGGAAAATGTTTGGTGATTTAGAATCATTAAAATCAATTGAAAGTGTGATAAAGTTAACAAAAAAAAAGACATATACAAAAGCAAAAGTAATTTATTGCCCTCCATTCACCCTTTTAAGTAGCTTCGTAAATAAGACAAAAAAAAGCAAAGTTAATGTTGGTTCTCAAGATTGCCACTTTGAAAAAGATAATGGACCATTCACAGGATCTATTAGCTCTAGTATGGTAAAAAAAATTGGCGCTGAATATGTTATAATAGGACACTCAGAAAAAAGAATTGAGGGTGACTCAAATGAAAAAATTAACAAAAAAATTCATAATGCAATTTCGAATAATCTAAAAGTAATATTTTGTATAGGAGAGAATCTGTACGAAAAAAATAACAAAAAAACTAATTATGTCATAAAAAAACAAATCAATTCAGGATTAAAAAAAATTAAAAAGATCGATAAAATAATCTTTGCCTATGAACCTGTCTGGTCAATTGGTACTGGAAAAGTTCTAAATAATAACAAATTAGAAAAACAAATACTCTATATTAAGAAATATTTAAAAAAAAAATTTAGAAAGCAAAATACCCAAATTATTTATGGAGGATCAGTAAATAACAAAAATATCGATAATCTAAAACAAATTGCGGGAATTAATGGTTTTTTAATAGGGGGAGCATCACAAAACTCAAAAAAATTTATTGATATAATTAAAAAAACAATTATTTAATCCCCATGGAAAACATATTACTAACTATTAATATTGTTCTAGCAATCATATTGGTAATTTTAGTTCTATTTCAACAATCTGAGGGTGGAGCTCTTGGCATAGGTGTTAGCCAAGAGAATTATATGTTTTCAAGATCAACTGGAAATTTTTTTACTAAAGCAACAGCAATTGTAGCTACATTGTTTATTATTTGTAGTTTAGGTTTAACAATTCTTTCAAATAAAGAATTGGCTCCAGAAAAGTCACTATTAGACAAAATTGAGCAAAATAATGAGAGTGACGCACCAAAGATACCTAAAAATAATTAATTAATTCTTTAATTTTTTTAAAATTGAGTTTATAAGATACTTCCATGGCGCGATTCATTTTTGTAACTGGCGGCGTGGTATCATCCTTAGGCAAAGGATTGTCATCAGCATCACTTGGTTACTTACTCAAATCTCAAGGTTATAAAGTAAGAATTAGAAAAATGGATCCCTATTTAAATGTTGATCCTGGCACAATGAGTCCGTTTCAACATGGTGAAGTTTTTGTTACAGATGATGGAGCTGAGACAGATTTAGATCTTGGTCATTACGAAAGATTTACAAATATATCTGCAAAAAAAAGTGATAACATAACTACCGGAAAAATTTACAGTGATATAATTTTGAACGAACGTAGAGGAGATTATCTCGGAAAAACTGTACAAGTTATACCTCATGTAACAGATAGAATTAAAGAATTTATTAAAAAAGATATTAAAAATGAAGATTTTGTAATTTGTGAAATTGGTGGAACAGTTGGCGATATTGAAAGCCTACCTTTTTTAGAGGCTATAAGACAATTTTCTAATGATATTGGAAAAGAAAACACTTTATTCATACATTTAACATTGGTTCCTTTTTTAAAATCTTCAGATGAAATCAAAACAAAACCAACTCAGCATTCTGTTAAAGAACTTAGAAGTATAGGAATTCAACCTGATGTTGTTATTTGCAGATCACAACAAACAATACCGTTAGATCAAAGAAAGAAAATATCTTTATTTTGCAATATTCCAATAGAGAGAGTTATAGAAACAGTAGATGTAAAAACAATCTATGAGGCACCAATAAGCTTTTTTAATGAGGGTTTAGATAAACAAGTTTTAAAATATTTTAAAATGAAAGCTAAAAAAAAAATTAATCTAACACCATGGAAAAATGTTGCAAATGTAGTAACAGATAAATCTTTAAAAGTGGTTAATATCGCAATAGTCGGCAAATATGTGGATTTAAAAGATGCCTACAAATCTTTAGACGAAGCTTTGGTGCATGGAGGGATAAAAAATAACGTAAAAATAAAATTAATTAGAATTGAGTCTGATAATTTAATACCGTCTCAAATAAGAAAAAAATTAAATGGTGTATCTGGAATTTTAATTCCGGGTGGTTTTGGAAAAAGAGGAACAGAAGGAAAAATATCTTGCATCAATTATGCTAGAAAAAATGACATACCTTTTCTAGGGATTTGTTTTGGGATGCAAATGGCAATAATAGAATTTGCAAGAAATGTCTTAAATATTAAGAATGCGGGATCAAGTGAATTTGATAAAAAATGTTTATCTGTAGTTGGTTTAATTGAAGAATGGAATAAAGGTGGTAAAATTTTTAAAGGAACATCAACTAAATTAGGTGGCACGATGCGTCTTGGGCTATATCCAGCAAAATTACAACACAATTCGCTTATAAAAAATATTTATAAATCCAAAACTATTTATGAAAGACATAGACATCGGTACGAGGTTAATATTAATCTGAAAAAAAGATTTGAAAAAAAAGGAATGTTATTTTCAGGTTTATCACCTGATAACAATTTGCCAGAAATTATAGAACTAAAAAATCATCCATGGTTTATAGGCGTTCAATTTCATCCAGAATTTAAGTCTAGACCTTTAAACCCTCATCCACTATTCTCATCTTTTATTAGAGCTGCAAAAAAAAATAATGAAAAATCTAACAATTAATTGTAACAATATCCACATTTCAAACGATAAACAAATTTGTCTTATTGCAGGACCTTGCCAATTAGAAACCGAGCAACATGCATTAGATATGGCTGGTAAAATAAGAGAAATCACAAAAAAATATAATTTAGGTTTTGTTTATAAAACCTCTTTTGACAAAGCTAACAGAACGAGTTTAAAAGGAAAAAGAGGAGCAGGCCTAGAAAGCTCATTACCAATTTTTGACAAAATTAAAAAAGAATTAGGAGTGCCAATTTTAACAGATATTCATAGTGTTGAACAATGCTCAACCGTAGCTAATCACGTTGACATAATTCAAATTCCAGCTTTCTTATGTAGGCAAACAGATTTATTGGTAGCTGCTGCCAAAACAAATAAAATTATTAATGTTAAAAAAGGACAATTTTTAGCTCCATGGGATATGAAAAATGTTACAAAAAAAATTTCAGAATCTGGTAACAATAATATTTTAATAACAGAAAGAGGTGCGAGCTTTGGTTATAACACTTTAGTATCCGATATGAGATCTATACCTATAATGTCAAGACTGGGTTATCCTATAGTATTTGATGCAACACATTCAGTCCAACAACCTGGTGGGTTAGGAGATAAAAGTGGTGGTGAAAGAGAATTTGTTTCACATTTGTCTAGAGCCGCTGTTGCAGTGGGTGTGGCGGCCGTATTTATAGAAACCCATCAAGATCCAGATAATGCTCCCTCTGATGGAGCTAACATGCTCCCTTTAAATCAATTGGATACTTTATTAGGTAAATTAGTTGAAATAGATAAATTAATAAAAAGCTAAAAATAAATTATGGCTAAAATTACAAAAATTATAGGTAGACAAATTTTTGATAGCCGTGGACTCCCAACAATTGAAACTGAAGTTTTTTGCGGAAAATTTTCATCAAAGGCAATATGTCCGTCAGGTGCATCAACAGGGACTTATGAAGCGCACGAAAAGAGGGATAAAACAAATAAAAAATATTTAGGCAAAAGTGTCTTTAAAGCCGTTTACAATGTTAATAAAATTATCTCAAAAAAAATTTTAAAAAAAAATGTTCACGATCAAGAGTTAATTGATTCAATCTTAATTAAATTAGATGGTACAAAACAAAAAACTAAACTTGGTGCAAATTCTATCCTTTCAGTATCTATAGCTGTTAAGAAATTATCCGCAAAAATCAGAAATATTTCTCTATATAAAAACTTTTTAATCGAAAAAAATTTCAAACTACCATACCCATTAATGAATATAATTAATGGAGGTGTTCACGCAAATAATGGTCTTAAAATTCAAGAATTTATGATTAGACCAGATAAGGCCAAAACGTTTTCTGAAGGGATAAATATTTGTTTTTTAATTATTCAAAATCTTAAGAGATTGCTTAAAAATAAAAAACTTTCTACAGCGGTTGGTGACGAGGGCGGATTTGCGCCAATGATAAATAGAAACGAAGATGCACTAAACTTAATAATAAAATCTATTAAAAAATCAGGGTATGTTAATGGCAAAGATGTTTCCATATGTTTGGATGTTGCTGCTAATGAATTATATAGAAACGGCAAATATTCAATACATTCAAGCAATTATAGTTCTATTAAAAAATCTATAGATGGTTATAAAAAACTTATTAAGAAATATAAGATAAAGTCAATAGAGGATCCTTTTGCTGAAAATGACTGGAGAGCATGGTCTGACTTATTAAAAAAGGTAAATGATGTTCAAATAGTTGGAGATGATTTATACGTTACGAATTTACAAAGATTAAAAAAAGGCTTTTTAAATCAATCCTCAAATTCAATATTAATTAAACCAAATCAAATAGGCACAGTTACAGAAACTCTAGAAGTAATCAAGTTTGCCCAACAAATTGGATATCGAACTATTATTTCCCATAGATCTGGTGATTCTGAAGATGACTTTATATCTGATTTAGCGGTTGGAACTAATTCTACGCAAATAAAAACTGGCTCATTATGCAGATCAGAAAGAGTTGCAAAATACAATCAATTGTTAAGAATAGAACAAGAATTGCCAAAAAAAAACAACATGGCAAGATTAAAATGATTAAAAATATAAAAGACAAGTTATTATTTTTTATACCTATTTTATTAATCTTATACTTTACTTTAAATCTTCTTGGAGGTAACAGAGGACTTTTTGCATATTTTGAAAAAAAAAATCTTTTAGCAAAACTTGAAAAAAAAAAAGAAATATTAAGTCAAGAAATTAAGGAATTAGAAAAATCAAATTCACTTTTAAGTGATAATTTAGATAGTGATTATATTGAGATTTTATTACGTGACAAATTTTTATTAGGCAAAAAAGGCGAAACAGTTTATATAATAAAAAATGAACAAAATTAGACATCCTGAAAAGCAAAAAAATCCAATTAATCCAATAAAAAAAAAACCAAGTTGGATAAGGTCTAAACTTACTAACAGCCGCGAATTTTTCTTAACGAAAAGTATTGTAAATCAAAATAATTTAGTAACAGTTTGCCAAGAAGCAAACTGTCCTAATATCACAGAATGTTGGAGCAAAAGACACGCAACATTTATGATCATGGGCGATACTTGTACAAGAGCATGCGCATTTTGTGATGTTAAAACAGGCAAACCCAATAGACTTGATCCTTTGGAACCAAAAAAAATCTCATTAGCTGTAAAAAAGCTTAATCTAAGACATGTTGTTATAACCTCAGTCGACAGAGATGATTTAAAAGATGGTGGATCAAATCATTTTTATGAAACTATAACAGAAACAAGAAAAGAAAATCCAAATACTACAATAGAAGTTTTAACTCCTGATTTTTTAAGAAAGGGTTATGCCTACAAAAAAGTTTTGGATGCAAAACCAGATGTCTTTAATCATAATATCGAGACTGTACCAAGCTTATATTTAAAAGTTAGACCAGGATCTAGATATTTTTCATCACTTGAATTATTAAAAAATACAAAAACAATTGATGAAAATATTTTTACTAAATCCGGAATTATGGTTGGTATGGGTGAAACTAAAGATGAAATTATCCAAGTTATGGATGATTTAAGATCTGCCAAAGTTGATTTCTTAACGATTGGGCAATATTTACAACCTTCAGTAAAACATTTTCCTTTAAACAGATATTATGAACCTAATGAGTTTAAAGATTTAGAAATCATTGCTAAAGCTAAGGGATTTTTATTGGTTTCATCATCGCCATTAACAAGATCATCGTATCATGCTGATGAAGATTTTGCCCTCCTAAAGAACAACAGAAAACTAATTAATGCCAAAAGCATCAGTAAAGAGAACCATTAATTGTTCAAAAGAAGATCTAATTAATCTTGTATTAAATATTGAAGATTATCCAAAATTTATCCCTTATTGTTTAAATGCTAAAATTTATGAAAATAAATTTGAAAATGAAGATCAAACAATTATAGCAGATTTAACAATTGGAAAAGGACCTTTCAAAGATACTTATAAAAGTAATGTAAAATATAACAAGAAAGAGGATGTTATCTTTGTAAAAAATATTGATGGACCACTAAAATATCTTGAAAATAAATGGCATTTTAAAAATATTGGTAAATTAACAGAAGTTTCATTTGATGTTGATTTTGAACTAAAAAATAAATTTCTTAATATCTTAATGACTAAATCATTTAAATATGGTTTAGATAAAATCGCTGATGCATTTCAAAAAAGGTCAGAGGAGCTATTTAATAATAGATAAAACTATTTTAATTACAGTATTTACTACTGTCTTTTGGAAATTTATCCTTGATTTATTTCGAAATAAATACTTATTGACAAATATCTTTTTTTTGAATTTCAAACCTATAAATACTAAACCAACTGGCTTTTCTTTTGAACCGCCTTTTGGACCAGCTATTCCAGTAATAGAAACATTGATTTGACTACTACTAATTTTACTTAAATTATTCACCATAGACAAACAACATTGAACACTTACAGCACCATATTTTTTAATGATCAGTTTTGGAACTTTAAGAATTTTTATTTTAGCTTCATTCGAGTATGTTATTAAGGCTAATTTAAAAATACTAGATGAGCCATCATTAGATGTTATTACACTAGACATAAGACCACCTGTGCATGATTCAGCAAAACTTATTTTAAGTTTCTTTTTTTTTAAAAATTTAATTAATTTTTTAGAATTTGTCATAAATTATAATAAATATGTATAATACTATAGTTGTAAAAACCCCAGCGATTATATCATCAAAAACAACACCAAAACCGTTTTTAAAATTATTGTCTATATAACTTATTGGGTATGGCTTTAATATATCAAAAAATCTAAAGCCAATAAACGATATCAAGACTATTATTATAAAAAAATTAAGTGATGCGGATGCTTCCGACAGTATAAAATAAAAAAAAAGTATAGGTATGGACTGACCCAAATATTCATCTATTACTATTTCACGTGAGTCAATTTCTTTAAATTCATTCTTTAAAAGATCAATTAGGTAAATAGATGCAAAAAAAAATAATAAAAAAAAAGTAAATAAAATTTGATAATCAATATTAAAATAAAAAAAAATTATATACAATAATGACGTTATACCTGATGCAATTGTTCCAGGAAACTTACCAAGTTTACCAATATTAAACATTGTAAGTATTAATTTACCAAAAATTTTAAACATAATTTTTTTGAATTGACGCAATCACTTCACAAGCAATAGCTTTTTCTTTTCCAATAACACCAAGTTTTTCAGCAGTTTTTCCTTTAATATTTATTCTATCACTATGTATCTTACAGAGTTTGGATATTGATAGAATTAAATTTTTTTTTATTTTTTTTATATTTGGCGTTTCTGTAATAATATTAATATCTATATTATTTATATGGAAGTTTTTTAATCTAATATCCTTCATAACTTTATTAAGTAAAATTGTGGATCTTATATTTTTATATTTTTTATTTTTATCAGAAAATTTTTCTCCAATATCTCCCATTTTACAGGCTCCTAAAATTGCATCAGTTATAGCATGGAGAACTGGATCTCCATCTGAATGTCCTAAGGTACCTAATTTGGATTTTATTTTAATTCCCCCGAGATACATTTTTTTTCCTGGAACCAATCTATGCACATCAAAGCCAATACCATAAAAAATCTTTTTCTCAGGAATATCTTCTAAAGTAGTGATCTTGAAATTTTTTTTTTCTCCTTTAATTAATTTAACTTTTTTCTTTGCATTAATTAATAATGTTGAGTCATCCGTTGTTTGTTTGTTAATTTTATTTTGTAATTGCATAAGCACTTTATATTTAAATGCTTGAGGTGTTTGAGAGAAAAAAATATTCTTTCTATCTAAATTTATAATTTTTTTTCTTTTTTTTAATTTTAAACTATCATTACTTCGAACAACAGGAATTGCTCCATCGTTAGATTTTAAAGCTTTCAATAATTTAGTTATTAAATCAAATGAAAAATTAGGTCTAGCTGCATCATGGATTAATACATTTGAGGGATTAAATTTTCTTATATATTGAAGACATTTTTTTGCAGAATCAGCTCTAGTCCGCCCCCCATTAATTAACTTTATTTTATTTATTCTCAATTTTTTTAAGTATTTTTTGTGGTTTTTGTTAACTGCTATTACTATATTTGAGAATTTTTTTGATAAAATTGCCTTATTTATAGAATGATTAATTAGTATATCACTTTTATATTGAACAAATGGTTTAGGAATTTTAGATTTAAATCTTTTATTATTACCAGCTGCTAATATTATAAAACAATTGTTCATATAAAATTATGTATTTTGACTTTTAAATATAATGCTAAATTTCATTAAAAAAAATTTTTTTATAATTATAATTTTTCTCGTCACATTATTATTAGGTTTTTTAACATTTCTTACTTTTTTAGATAAAAGCTTTATTAAACTTAATGACCAAAATTTACAATATTTATTAATATCTAATATAGCTCTTCTTGTAATATTTTTTCTTTTTATTTTTTTAGAGGTAAAAAATTCAATTAAAAGCGAGATAGTAGTAGAAGGATCAAGAGCTAATCGTAAATATATAGCCTTTTTTTCTCTTTTTACATTAATACCTTCCATACTAATATCTGCATTTTCATTGTTTTTATTTTCTTTTGCAGTAGAAAAATATTTTGATAAAAAAATCACAACTGCAGTTGATAACTCATATCAAATCGCTCAAAATTATGTAACAGAAGTAAGAAATAAGATAGAGTCGGATATAATTTTAATAGCGTTCGATTTAAACAAAAATATCAATATTTATGAAAATAATAAAAAACAATTCGCGAATTTTTTAAATACCCAAAGATTAGTTAGAAATGTTGATGGTATTTTTTTAATAAATAACGAAGGTAAACTAATATTCTTAAACTCTACAAAAAAAATTTTATATCAACCTCCATCTAACGAGGCTCTCAAGATGGTACAAAATGATGATAGACCCCTAAAAATACTAAATGCATATGAAAATACATCTGCAGCACTAATGAGGCTATCAAAATATGAAAATATATTTGTTTATGTGGTTAAATTTTTAGATCCAAAAATATCAAAGTATTTAACTGAATCTAGAGACGCTTTGAGTTTTTATTATACAGTTCAAGAAAAAAGAACTGGCATTAAAATCTCATTTGCAATTATATATATGATTGTTGTAACTTTGTTGCTTTTCTTGTCAATTTCGATTGCAATTAAATTTTCATCAAGATTTTTTCTCTCTATTAATAATCTTATTTCTGCATCAAACAACATTGGAAAAGGCAATTTAAATTCCAAAGTTCCAGAAATCAAAACTGATAAAGAACTAGAAAAATTAAATAAAAATTTTAATTTAATGATAGATAGGTTGAAAACCCAACAAAATAAATTGTTAGCAAATGAAAGACATGAAGCATGGGAAAATGTAGCTAGAAAAATTGCTCATGAAATAAAGAATCCTCTAACACCAATCCAGCTAATTATAGATAGTTTAAGAAAAAAATATACTGAACATTTAGATGAAAATAATAAAAAATCTTTTAATGAAAATGTAAATACAATTAACAAACAAGTAAAATTAATTGAACAACTGGTTAATGAATTCTCAGATTTCGCGAGAATGCCTAAACCGATTTTTAAAAAAATTGATCTAAAAAAAATTGCTAACGATTCATTAAAACTTATGAAGATTAATGATGAAAAAATAAAAATTATTTTAAAGTGTACTGATAAAGTGCCTGTATTAGCTGATGTTGATCAAATAAATCGCGTTTTTATTAATTTAATCAAAAACTCCATGGAAAGTTTGGACGAAAAATACAAAAAAAACAACGATTTTGTAAAGAAAATCATTATAGAAATATGTGAAATTAAGGAATATATAGAAATCTTAATTATTGATAATGGTACTGGCTTTAGCACTAAAAATTTACCCGAAGTTACTAAACCATATTTTACAACAAAAAAAAATGGTAGTGGTTTAGGATTGTCAATAGTAGTAAAAATAATAAATGATCATAATGGTTCAATTGATTTTTTAAATTATAACGAAGGTGCAAAAATAAAAATAACTCTTCCAAAATTAAATGTCAGCTGAAATATTAATTATCGATGATAACCCAGATATAAGAAATATTATTAGGGATTTAATAACTGAGTCAGGTTATAAAACGAGAGTTGCTGCAAATTATAATCAAGCATTAACCGAAATTGATAAAAAACTGCCGGATGTTGCAATCATAGATGTAAAGTTAGACAAGGGTGATAACGATGGTATTGAACTTTTATCTCATATAAAAAAAAAAAACAAAGATATACCAGTAATAATAATATCCGGTCATGCAAATATTGAAATGGCAATCAAGTCATTAAAAAATGGAGCTTTTGAATTTATTGAAAAACCATTTGATCAAGAAAGATTAATGAATTTTGTTAATAGAGCAGTAGAAAATTTCAATTTAAGAAATCAAAATAAAGAGTTGGAGACTAAACTTTTCCATTCTTTTGAATTAATTGGTAATAGTCAAAATATTGTAAAAATAAAAGAACAAATAGAAAAATTATCCAACTCAGACAGCAGAGTATTTATAATAGGCCCAACGGGCTCTGGAAAAGAACTAGTTGCTAGAAAAATACATAAATTATCAAAAAGAAATAAATCTCCTTTTGTTGTTTTAAATGGCGCCTTGTTGGATGTTAAAAAATATGAACTTGAATTATTTGGAGAAGAAAAAATTGATGGATCAATCTCATATGGTTCTTTAGAAAAAGCGACTGGGGGTACATTACTAATTGACGAAATTTCTGATATCCCTTTAGAAACACAATCAAAAATTCTTAGAGTTCTGACTGATCAAAAATTTAAAAGAATAAACGGTACTCATGATGTAAAAGTAAATGTTAGAATTATATGTACCTCAAGTAAAAATATTATTAATGAAATTAAAATAGGGAATTTTCATGAGGACTTGTTTTACAGACTAAATGTTTTTCAAATAAATATAGATCCTTTATCTAAAAGAGTTGAAGATATACCTTTGTTAGTAGATTATTTTTCAAGCAAAATTTCGAATTCCTACAATTTAAAAAATCTTAATATAAATAGTGATAATACATATTTAATAAATTATAACTGGCCAGGAAATGTGAGAGAATTAAGAAATCTTATTGAACGTATTGCAATATTAGCTAATAATAATTCAGATAAAACTATAGCAATTATAAAAGAGTCCATTAAACAAGGCGACACTGAAATTTATAGTGAAAGTAACTTTTCTGTTCCATTAAAAGAAGCAAGGGAAAATTTCGAAAAAGATTACTTAACAACACAACTAAAAAAGTTTGGAGGGAATGTATCTAAAACTGCTAAATTTGTTGGAATGGAAAGGTCTGCATTGCATAGAAAACTTAAAGATCTTGGCGTAAAGGATCTAAATTAATGAATATAATAATTTGTGGAGCTGGTAGAGTAGGTTATACAATAGCCAAACTTCTTTCTGAGCAAGACCATTCAATAACAGTAATTGATCAATCTAGTGACGATATTCAAAAGATAAATGATGATTTAGACGTTAAATCTATTGTTGGAAAGGCTACTTTTCCAACAGTTTTAGAAAAAGCAAATGCAGAAGAGGCAGATATGATTATTGCGGTTACTAGGAGCGATGAGATCAATATGCTTATTTGTCAAATAGCTTTCTCAGTCTTTAAAATTTCAAAAAAGATAGCAAGAATAAGATCTCAGGAGTACTTAGATACAAAATTTTCCAAAGTTTATAGCATAGAAAACCTTCCAATTGATGTAATAATATCACCCGAAGTTGAAATCGCTAAATCTATTCAGAGAAAGCTGGAGGCCCCAGGAGCTTTAGACAATGTTCCATTTGCAGATAATAAAATTAGATTATTAGAAATTGACGTTGATGATAAATGTCCATTAATTGGCATTAAATTAGAGGATATAACTAAAAATTTCTCAAGATTAGAAGCAAACATTCTTGGAGTTATCAGAAATGAAAAGTTTGTTTTTTTAAAAAAAAAAGACGTGATGAAAAAACAAGATAAGGCATATGTGATTATTAATTCATCTCAAATGCAGTTAACACTTGATGCCTTTGGACATAGTGAAAAAATATCTAATAAATTTTTGATTATTGGAGGTGGCAATATTGGATTTAACTTAGCTAAAAATCTTGAAAATACAATGGATGCTGCAAGAATTAAAATTGTCGAAAAAAATAAAGAAAGAGCCGAGCATATTGCTAACAATCTTAATAATTCACTAGTCATTAATGGAAATGGTTTAGATGAAGATGTATTAAAAGAGGCAAATATTGAAGATGCAGAAACGGTATTAGCATTAACGAATGATGACGAGGACAATTTAATGGTTAGTGTTCTTGTTGAAAAATTTTCAAAAGATAAAAGAACAATGGCGCTTATAAATAAACCTAATTATTCTCTTTTACAAAATTCTCTTAAGATTGACGATTTAATAGACCCTAGAATGAATACTGTTTCAAGTATACTAAAACATGTCCATAAGGGCACAATTGAAACAGCATATACAATTTTAAATGGCGAATTCGAAGTTATAGAGGCTGAAATAATTGATTCATCTGAGTTAATTAATAAAGAATTAAAAAATTCAAATTTACCGGATGATATTCGTATAGGTGCAATCTTAAGAAAAAATGACATTATAATACCAACATCAAAATTTATCTTTGAAAAAAAAGATATTGTAGTTTTTTTAGCAAAAAGGGACCAGCTTCCATTAGTAGAAAGACTTTTTCAAATAAGCTCAATATAAATGGTTAATTTTACTCAGTTATACTTAGGAGTGTTTTCTATATTTATCGCAGTTTTGTCTTTTTTAAACATTTTATACTGTTATTACTTTAAGCTTTTCTTAAATATAAATAATTTTCTTTTTATCTTTATCATTACACTTTTTTTTGGATTAATCGTTTTTTTTAAAAAAAAAAATTTTAATAAAATAACTATTTATCAAAAAATATTCACTGTTATTTTAGGTTATATTAGTATTCCTATCTTATTATCTATTCCTTATTATTTAATTATAAATAATATAAGTTTTATAGACTCTTATTTTGAAGCTATATCAGGATTTACATCAACCGGATTTACAATATTTGAAAATATTAAACATTTAGATGAAAGCTTAATATTGTGGAGATCTTCCTCACAATGGTTAGGTGGCCTTTATTTTTTAATTTCAATAATACTTTTAATTGATATTTTTGATAACAATTTAAAAAAATCTCTAACAAATTTTATAAATTTCAATTCGAATGAAACTATTAAGCAAAGTTTTAAAATAGGCATTGTTTATTTGTCATTAACTATAGTAATTTTTTTTGTTTTATATTTTTCAGATTTGAGAGCTTTTAATTCATTTAATTTGTCATTGTCCTTAATTTCATCAGGAGGTTTTTTACCAGTAAATAGTTTAGAATTAATTATAAATACTAAATTCAAGGAAATTATATTATCTTTGATGATGCTAATATCTTTTTTTAGTCTTTTCTTCACATATAACTTGCTTTTTTTTCATAAAAGAAACATCAATTTTTTCTCTGAAGATTTATATTTAGGTTTTTATCTAATAATTTTGATAAGTTTTTTTTTTCTTTTTCTTAATATTGATGATAATTTTTCATCACTTTTTTTAGCTATCTGTAGCTCTATTTCCAATATTGGTTTTTCTACTAATATACCCAAAAATTTATCTTTTATTTTTTTAATCTTGATTATAATAGGAGGATCTTTTTTTTCAACAAGTTCAGGCATCAGATTTTTTAAATTATTTTTGTTATTTAAATTTTCAATCAATGAATTAGTTTCACATTCAAAACCAAAAAGTTTGTTTATAAACAAACTACCCTTTTTTAGTTTCAATTTCTCTAATAATGACTTTCATAAGTATTTTGTTTCAGTAATAATTTTTATTTTATCTTTATCAATTTTATCTATGATGCTTACGATCTCAGGAATTAATAGTGAAGATGCTTTTAAATTATCCATATTAACTTTGATGAATACAGTTAACTCATTTACTTCTGGCCTTAGTGAGTTCACCTTTTATGATTTGTCAATATTTTCAAAAATATCAATAATGTTTTTTATGATAATCGGTAGAGTTGAACTAATATCGATACTAATAATTTGTAAAAAGTTCTTTTTTAAAACTTAATTAAGTATTATAAATGCAATATTTACTGCGCCCTTAGCTCAGCTGGATAGAGCAACGGTTTTCTAAACCGTGGGTCGGAGGTTCGAATCCTTCAGGGCGCGCCACATTCTACCCAAGGTTGTTTTCAATTGTTCTAGATTAGAAATTTTGTGACATTTTGATCAGTAATGTCATTTGATTTACATTGATCAAGTTTTACTTAAGTGATTAACTGAGTTAATTCAAAAATTTATTTTGAATTATTTGTTAACAAATAAATAACTAAGAGGAAATATATGTTTAAACACTTAAAACAATTGACTTCTTTAGTAACTATGATCGCTGTTGTATTTGTTTTTACAACAGAGGCTATGGCTAAAAAGTCAAAAACTCTAAAAAACACTCAAAAAAAGGGTTTTGTTAGATGTGGTGTTTCACAAGGTCTTCCAGGATTTTCAAATGCAGATGCGTCTGGAAATTGGACTGGTATAGATGTTGATGTTTGCAGAGCTGTTGCTGCTGCAGTTCTTGGTGACGCGAATAAAGTAAAATTCACTCCACTAAGTGCTAAAGAAAGATTTACAGCCTTAACATCAGGTGAAATTGATATTTTATCAAGAAACACTACTTGGACATTATCTAGAGACGCTGACATTGGATTAACATTTGTAGGAGTTAATTTCTATGATGGTCAAGGATTCATGGTCAGAAAAAGCTCAGGTATAACTTCAACAGGCCAATTTAAAAATGGTATATCAGCTTGTACTAATATTGGTACAACTACTGAGTTAAATATGAGAGACTTCTTTAATTCTAGAGGAATTTCTTATGAGCCAGTAGCTTTTGAAAAAGCTGACGAAGTTGTAGCAGCATATGATGCAGGTAGATGTGACACTTACACTACTGATAAATCAGGTTTAGCTGCCCAAAGAACAAAAATGAAAAACCCTGATGAACACATTGTTCTACCAGAAACAATTTCTAAAGAACCTTTAGGACCAGTTGTTAGACAAGGTGATGCGGTTTGGGAAGATATCGTCAGATGGTCTTTGAACACTATGATCGAAGCAGAAGAATACGGTATTACTTCATCTAATGCAGATTCTATGAAAACTTCAGATAATCCACAAATAAAAAGACTTGTTGGAGCTGAAGGTGAAATGGGTGCAGCATTCGGTTTAGATAACGAGTGGAACCTAAGAATTATCAAGCAAGTTGGTAACTACGGTGAAAGTTATAAAAGAAATATAGCAGACACTGGTATTTTACCAGACAGAGGTCCAAATCAACTTTGGACAAAAGGCGGAATTTTATACGTTCCACCAGCAAGATAATTTATCTTAAAAGACTTAAAAAGGGCTAGATTTATCTAGCCCTTTTTTTTATTATAAGCTCTAATGAACAACAAAATAAAAAGATACATCCCACAAATTCTTACTATTCTATTTGTAGTCTTAATATTCGGTTTTTTTACGATAAATGCACAAGTCAATATGGATAATAGAGGTATTGATTTTGGTTTCGGTTTTCTAAAACAAGAGGCATCTTTTGATATGCAATTCACTCTTCTTGATTATGATGGTCAAGACTCGTACATGTGGGCGTATGTAGTAGCCTTGTTAAATACACTTTTAGTATCATTTTTAGGTATAATATTTTGTACAATATTAGGAGTTATAATTGGTGTTGCTAGATTGTCAGGCAATTTCCTAATTAGAAACTCTGCTGCATGGTATGTAGAATTTTTTAGAAACATACCTTTATTATTACAAATTTTCTTTTGGTATTATGCTGCATTAAGAGCGTTACCACTGCCAGAAAAAGCTGAACCATGGTTTGGTGTAACCTATATGACTATCAAAGGTTATTATATACCATCAATGATATGGGAAAATCTTAACGTATTTATGTCGTGTTTGTTGGCCTCAATAATATCAATTATCTTTATTAAAATTTATGCAAAAAAAATTCAAGAAAAAGAGGGAAAACAATTACCAGTTTTATATATTTCATTAGGTTTAATAACAATTTTACCATTACTGTCTTTTTTATTTGGTGGTGTTACCCTAGATTTTGAAATACCTGTTTTAAAACAATTAGCAAAAACATCATTTATTTTTGAAGGGGGCATTAGACTGCCACCTGAACTAATTGCATTAGTTTTAGCACTTTCACTTTATACATCAACTTTTGTAGCTGAATGTGTAAGAGCAGGTATTCAAGGTATAAGTAAGGGACAAAAAGAAGCCGCAGCATCAGTAGGTTTAAATCCTAATCAAATTCTAAAATTAGTTATAATGCCGCAAGCTTTAAGAATTATTATACCACCTACAACCAACCAGTATTTAAATTTAACAAAAAATTCATCTTTAGCTGCAGCAATTGCATACCCAGATTTAGTATTAGTCTTTGCTGGAACTGCTTTAATGCAAACTGGAAAAGCTATCGAAATTGTAGGTATTACAATGTTAACCTACTTAACAATAAGCCTATCAATTGCTGCACTAATGAATTGGTATAATAAAAGAATTGAGATTAAAGAAAAATAAAATGAAAATTAGCTTGTCACAAATTAAATCGAACAATTATATAACGAATATTTATTTAGGCACTTTTTTATTTTCATTATCTATTTTTGATGTTTTTTTATACTCATTTTTAAATATAAATATCACTTCCTTTTTACCCGGAAATTTAAGTTTATTTTTTCCATTAATAATTGGGTTTATAGGTCTATCATTTATAAGAATGGAATATTCTGGTATTAAAATTATAGATAATTTAAATAAACATATTAATACTTCAAACTTTAATGCATTACTTACATTAATAATCATTTTTGCATTACTAAAAGCACTGCCGCCTGCTTTGAGCTGGATGGTACTTGATGCAAATATTTCTGGAGATACAAAACAAGCTTGCACTGGAACTGGAGCTTGTTGGACCTATATAAAAGTTTGGTTTAAAAGATTTATGTATGGAATGTATCCAAATGAGATGCATTGGAGAATTAACTCTGCATTTATTTTAGTAATAGCACTAGGATTTGTTGGTTATTTTTTCAAAGAAAATTTAAAAAAATACTTAGCATTATATTATGTTGTTATATATCCGATAATAGCATTTTTAATAATCTACTATTTAATATCAGGTGGATCTTTTGGTTTAGTTTGGGTAGAAACAGGTGCTTGGGGCGGTTTATCTTTAACCTTTATTGTCTCGTTTTTCTGTTTAATTTTTTGTTTCCCACTCGGAATGATCCTTGCTTTAGGTAGAAGATCAAACTTACCAACGGTAAGATATACATCAATCTGTTATATTGAATTTTGGAGGGGTGTTCCTTTAATAACTGTGTTGTTTATGTCTTCTGTAATGTTTCCTATGTTTTTACCTGAAGACTTTTTTATGGATAAACTTGTAAGAGTTATAATTGCAATTACTTTATTTGAGGCTGCTTATTGCGCTGAAGTTATTAGAGGAGGTTTACAAGCTTTACCTAGAGGCCAGTATGATGCAGCTAAGTCATTAGGGATGGGATATTGGAAAATGCACATCTTTGTCATTTTACCTCAAGCCTTAAAATTAGTAATTCCGGGAATAGCCAATACATTTTTAGCATTAGTAAAAGATACTCCGTTAATCTTTGTAGTTGGGTTAGCCGAAATAGCCGGCATGCTAGCATTGGCAAAAACTAATCCTAAATGGCTAGGTTTTGCAATGGAGGGCTATATCTTTGCAGCAATAATCTTTTGGATAATTTGCTATGCAATGAGTAAATATAGTTATAATCTTGAACAGAAATATAAAACAGAGAGATAAATGTCTGAACCAATAATAAAAATTAATGATGTAAACAAATGGTTTGGAGATTTTCAAGTATTAAAGAATATTAATTTAGACGTAAATGCAAAACAAAAAATAGTTGTATGTGGTCCATCAGGATCAGGTAAATCAACATTAATTAGATGTATAAATAGACTAGAAGAGCATCAAGAAGGTAAGATTATTGTTGATGGTAACGAGCTTAATGAAAACACAAAAAATATTGAAGAAATTAGAGCAGAAGTTGGCATGGTCTTTCAACAATTTAACCTATTTCCACACTTATCAATATTAGATAATTGCACTTTAGCACCAATATGGGTAAAAAAAATGCCAAAAAAGAAAGCAGAAGAATTAGCATTAAATCAACTTGAACAAGTTCAAATCGTTGACCAGGCATATAAATTTCCAGGTCAATTATCAGGTGGTCAACAACAAAGATCAGCGATTGCAAGGGCATTATGCATGGAACCAAAGATAATGTTATTTGATGAACCTACATCTGCATTAGATCCAGAAATGATTAAAGAAGTATTGGATGCAATGGTTAACCTTGCAAAGGGTGGAATGACAATGATTGTAGTTACTCATGAAATGGGATTTGCTAAAGAAGTCGCTGATGAAGTAATTTTTATGGATGAAGGGATGATTGTTGAGAAAAATACAACTAAAGAATTTTTTGCTAACCCAAAAAGTGACCGTACAAAGTTATTCTTAAGTCAAATCTTATAATAAAGATACTCAAAAAGTCGCCATTTATAACAACAAATTTTTAGATTTATCTAATTGTCAAGCCACAAATTCTGCAAAAAATAATTTTTTTTGTGCTTGCATAAACCTTCAGGATAGAGTTCAATTATCCTTTTTAGAGGGGTTCTATGGAAGATAATTTTAATAAGCACTTAGGCAGCAAACTTAAGTTAAGACGTCTAGCATTAGGTTTAACACAAACAAAAGTAGCAAAAGCAATCAACGTTACATTTCAACAAATTCAAAAATACGAAAAAGGGACAAATGGAGTTAGTTCAATGAGATTATTACAGCTTTCAAACTATTTAAAAGTTCCAATAAGCTATTTTTTTGAAGATTTTTCAGAATATTTAATAAATGCTGAAAAAATTAAAGAAGGACATCTAAGTATAAATTATAATTTTTTAATGAAAGTTTTTTCAGAACTTTCTAATGATCAAAAAATTAAATTTACTAAAAGTCTCGATACTGTATTCAATAAAGTTGCTAAGACAGGCTAGTCTGGCTCCTCGGGCAGGACTCGAACCTGCGACCAATTGATTAACAGTCAACTGCTCTACCAACTGAGCTACCGAGGAATGTAAAAATCAAAACTTACTTTTTTTTTGGGTTAAAACAACTCTTTTTTTTTGGAGGTAACGCCCGGAATCGAACCGGGATACAAGGATTTGCAATCCTCTGCGTAACCATTCCGCCACGTTACCGTTAAAATGATTAACAAAACTATCTATTTGATGTTTATATATGAAATATTCTATCAAATTCAATCTAATTTTGATTATTGTTTAATGCGTTTATTGAATTATAAACTATAAATCAGTAATGAGTTCAGAAAAATACATACATACAAAAGTAGAAAACAAGATTTATTCATATTGGGAAAAAAAACAACTTTTTAAACCAAAAAAAAACAAGAAAAAATATTCAATTGTAATACCACCACCTAATGTAACTGGAAGCTTACATATGGGCCACGCTTTAAACAATACGATCCAAGATTTATTAATTAGATATCACAGAATGAATAATTTCGAGACTTTATGGCAACCAGGAACAGATCATGCAGGTATTGCAACTCAAGCACTTGTAGAGAAAAAATTACAAAGTCAAAATATTGATAAAAAAACTATCGGTAGAGATAAATTTGTAGAAAAAGTCTGGGACTGGAAAAAAGAGTACGGTGGTATAATTATAAATCAATTAAAAAAACTAGGCTGTTCTTGTGATTGGTCAAGAAATGCATTTACAATGGACGAAAATCTATCCTCATCCGTAATCAAAGTTTTTATAGATTTATATAATAAAGGCTTAATCTATAAGTCTAAAAAATTGGTTAATTGGGATACTGTTTTAAAAACAGCCATATCGGATCTGGAGGTAGACCAAAGAGAAGTCAATTCAAAGCTATATTATATAAATTACCAAATAGAAAATTCTTCAAATTTTATAACGATTGCGACAACTAGGCCTGAAACAATGCTCGGAGATACGGCGGTAGCTGTAAACCCCAAAGATGAAAGATATCAAAGTTTAGTTGGAAAAAATGTAATTTTACCAATTACAAACAGAAAGATTAAAATTATAGCTGATGACTATGCAGATCCAGAGCAAGGTTCTGGAGCTGTTAAAATTACACCTGCACATGATTTTAATGACTATGACGTTGGTAAAAGAAATAAACTAGAGATCATAAATATTTTCACTGAAGATGGTAAAATTAATATTAATGCACCAAACAAATATGTAGGATTAGATAGATTTGAGGCTCGAAAAAAAATACTTAATGAATTAGGTGACAAATTAATTAAAGAGGAAAAAATAAAAAATAAAGTTCCATATGGCGATAGATCAAATTCTGTTATCGAACCTTATTTAACTGAACAATGGTTTGCAGATGCAAAAAAATTATCTATCAAAGCAAAGAAAATAGTTAAGAATAAAAAAACAAGTTTCTTTCCAAAAAATTGGTCTAAAACATACTTTCAATGGATGAACAATATAGAACCGTGGTGCATATCAAGACAGTTATGGTGGGGTCACCAAATACCTGCTTGGTACGGTCCAGATAAAAAGATATTTGTTGCACAAAATTTTAGAGAAGCAAAAAAACTTGCTAAGAAAAAATATAAAAAAGATGTTGAATTAATTAGAGATGAAGATGTACTTGATACATGGTTTTCATCAGGTTTATGGGCATTTGCAACTTTAGGATGGCCAAAAAAAAATGAATATTTAAAAAAGTTTTATCCAACCTCTGTATTAGTAACAGGCTTTGATATTATCTTTTTTTGGGTTGCTAGAATGATGATGTTTGGTATGGAATTTTTAAATAAAGAACCTTTTAAAGATATTTATGTTCACGCTTTAGTTAGAGACGAAAAAGGTCAAAAAATGTCAAAATCTAAAGGCAACGTTATTGATCCTTTAGTATTAATAGAAAAGTATAGTGCTGATGCATTAAGATTTACTTTATTATCAATGGCTTCACCTGGTCGTGATGTTAAACTTTCAGAGGATAGAGTTAAAGGGTATAGAAATTTTTTAAATAAATTGTGGAATGCTAATAATTTTTTATCAATGAATAAATGTGATTTTAAAAGGTCAAAAAAAACTCCAAAAATTAACTTAAATATTAACAAATGGATAATTTCAGAGTTAAATCAAACAACTGATACAGTCGAAAAAAACATTAAAGAATATAGATTTGATGAAGCCGCAAGAAATGCTTATCAGTTTGTCTGGCATTCTTATTGCGACTGGTATTTAGAGCTTTCAAAAACGATTTTAAATTCTAAAGACAAAAAATCTATTAATGAGGTAAAATTAACTACCTCATATGTTTTCAAAGAAATATTGGTTTTATTACATCCTTTCATACCGTTTATTACTGAGGAATTATGGTTAAAGAATAAACTTGATAAATTAAATAGCACTTATTTAATGCACACAAATTGGACTTTAAATAAAATGAAAAAAGATAAGAATATTAAAGAAGTCCAAAAAATAATTGATTTAATTAGCCAATTACGATCTTTCAAAAATGAGCTAAATGTAAGCCCTGGCTCCTTTGTTGATATGTCATTGAGCAATTTACCAAAAAAAGATCAGAATTTTATAATTAAAAATGAGATTGTACTTAAAAAATTAGGAAGAATTAATAACTTTCTTGATGGAGAGAAAAATAAACCATCTGCAAATCTTGTCATAGCCGGCGATATATTTAAAATTTACTTCGATCAATCTGTGGATCTGTCATTAATCAAAGAAAATTTACTAAAAAGACAAAATAAATATGAAGTAGAATTAGATGTGATATCAAAAAGGTTATCAAATAAAAGCTTTGTAGATAGGGCACCAAAAAATATTGTTGAACAAGAAAAAAATAACTATAATGAATTAAAGAAAAATATTGATAAAATATCAATCACAGTTAAAGATTTATAATGAAATTTAATAAGAAAAAACTACCCAGTAGACACACTTCGCTAGGACCAGATAAAGCTCCTCAAAGATCTTTTTATTATGCAATGAAATTAACCGAAAAAGATGTTGCAAAACCCTTTGTTGGTGTTGTTTCAACATGGAATGAAGCTGCTCCATGTAACATTGCCTTAATGAGACAAGCACAATCAGTTAAAAAAGGTGTTAAATCATCTGGAGGAACACCAAGAGAATTTTGTACTATTACTGTTACAGATGGTATCGCAATGGGACATGAAGGAATGAAATCTTCATTAGTATCTAGAGATGTCATAGCAGATTCAACTGAACTAACTGTTAGAGGACATTGTTATGATGCATTAGTTGGTGTTGCAGGATGTGATAAATCTTTACCAGGTTTAATGATGGCCATGGTTAGATTAAATGTGCCAAGTGTATTTATTTATGGAGGCTCTATACTTCCTGGAAGATTTAACGGTAAAGATGTTACTGTTGTAGATGTTTTTGAAGGAGTAGGTAAATATTCTGCAGGACAAATGAATGCACATGCTTTAAGAAAATTAGAATTAAAAGCTTGTCCAAGTGCTGGTGCTTGTGGAGGTCAATTTACAGCAAACACTATGGCATGTGTTTCAGAAGCGATGGGATTAGCATTACCTTATTCAGCCGGAACTCCAGCACCCTACGAACAAAGAGATAAATTTGCATTACAAAGTGGAAAAGCTGTAATGAATTTGTTAGCAAAAAATATTAGACCAAGAGATATTGTTACAAGAAAAGCTTTAGAAAATGCAGCAACGATTGTTGCAGCAACCGGAGGCTCAACTAACGCTGCATTACATTTACCAGCTATAGCAAATGAAATAGGAATTAAATTCGATTTAATGGATGTTGCTAAAATTTTTAAAAAAACTCCTTATCTTGCAGATTTAAAACCAGGTGGAAGATATGTTGCAAAAGATATGTGGATAGCAGGTGGTGTACCAATGTTATTAAGAACTTTGTTAGATGGTGGATATATCCATGGTGACTGTATGACTGTTACTGGAAAAACTATGAGACAAAATCTTAAAAATATTAAATTTAATCCAAAACAAAAAGTTATGAGAAAATATAACAATCCACTTTCAAACGATGGTGGAGTTGTAGGTTTAAAAGGAAATCTTGCACCAGAAGGAGCAATTGTAAAAGTTGCAGGATTAAAAAAATTACAGTTTACAGGAAGAGCAAGATGTTTTGATACTGAAGAGTCTGCGTATAAAGCTGTCAAAAATAAAAAATATAAAGATGGAGATATAATTATTATTAGATACGAAGGTCCAAAAGGTGGTCCTGGTATGAGAGAAATGTTACAGACAACTGGTGCAATTTACGGTCAAGGAAAAGGAGAGAAGGTAGCACTTATTACAGATGGTAGATTTTCAGGTGCAACAAGAGGTTTTTGTATTGGGCATGTTGGTCCAGAAGCATCTGTTGGAGGGCCAATTGCATTACTTAAAAACGGTGATGTAATAGACATTGATGCTAAAAAAGGAACAATTAATGTTAGATTGTCTAAAAAAGAATTACAAAAAAGACATAAAAAGTGGAGACCTAAAAAGATTAACTTTGGCAATGGAACTCTATGGAAATATGCACAAACAGTTGGACCAGCATATTTAGGAGCACCAACACATCCAGGTGGTAAAAACGAGGTTAAAGTATACGCTGATATTTAATGAAAATTAGACCGGTTATTTTATGCGGTGGGGCTGGAACAAGACTATGGCCCAAAAAATCTAATTATCAAGCAAAACAGTTTATAGATTTTGGTAATTGGACTTTATTAGGCAAAACTTTGGAGAGAGTTAAAGCATCTATATTTGATGCTCCAATCATAAGTACTAATGCTAAGTATTTAAGACAAGTAAAACAACACCTAAAGAAACACAAAATAAAAAAATTTAAGATAGTTTTAGAACCAGATAAAAGAAATACAGCACCAGCTATATTAAGTACGGCATTAATAAAAGATATTCCAAACGAACAACCTTTAATGTTTTTAGCTGCTGATCATTTGATAGAGAAGGTTGGATTATTTAATAAAGCTATTAAAAAAAATCAAAAAAAACTCACTCATAATAATATCTTCATATTTGGGATTAAACCAACAATACCCTCTAGTGAATTTGGATATTTTTTAACAAAAAATAACAAAGTATCTAGATTTGTAGAAAAGCCTAAAGAAGCTAAAGCTAAACAAATAATCAGCAAAAAGGGCTATTGGAATTCTGGGATGTTTTTTTTGAGAAAAGACTCAATTATTAATAATTTTAAGAAATATCAGCCTAATATTTTTCGAAACTGTAACAAAGCTGTAATAAAAGCTAAATATAAAAACAATGTGTATTATTTAAACAAACAATCATTTTCTAAAGCTACAGCAAAATCGTTTGATTACGCGATACTAGAGAAAACTAAAAATATCAATGCTATCAAGCTTGATATTCCATGGTCAGATCTAGGGAGCTGGAAAGAAATCTGCAAAATGTATGGAAAGATTAAAAATAGATATTTTAAAAAGAAAAACGTATTTCATAGACCATGGGGCAGCTACACAAACTTATTTAAAGGCAAAGAATTCTTAATTAAAGAATTATATGTGAAACCTAAAGGTATTTTAAGTCTTCAAAAACATTTTCATAGAGCAGAACATTGGGTAGTTACTCATGGAATTCCAAAAATTACTCTAAATAAAAGTAAATTCTTAAAGAAACCTGGTGAAACTATTTATATTCCATTAGGAGCTGTTCATAGAATTGAAAATCCATTTAAAAAACCGGTAAAAATTATAGAAGCACAAATAGGCTCAATCCTTAAAGAAACAGATATAGTCAGATATCAAGACATATATGGCCGTGTTAAATAATTAACACGACCATAAAAATATATTTAAAACCAATTGTTTGGTATTATTAGATAATGTATTGAAAGAACTATACCTACTGAAACAGTTAAGCCGAATACCATTTTTAGGAAATCTTTTCCAATTAATGGAAAGACGTAACCTAGCTTATATTCTTTGTTCATAGTAGCTATAGCAAGTTCTCTTCCACATAATAAACCTACAAAAACCCATGTCGTAGACATAGGTAAATCGTTTAGTTCTTTAAAGTAGAATAAGACACAAGCATAAATGACGTTAATAATTGTCGCTGATCTTGCGTACCTTGTTCCTGTTTTTTCAAGGACAACTTTTTGAATTGGTCCTCCTTGAATGTAGAAAATATAAAATAATAATGCAGTGAAGTAAGCCATTACAATTAAAAGTAATGTTAAATCTAACTGTCTAGGTAGATACACTGCAATATTAGCTACATCGTGAGATAACCAAACCCACCATAACCAACCAGAAGAAATCCAAACACCATTTCTCCAGAAGCCTACCCATTTTTCATCTACTTCATCAAATTTTTCATTAATGAATTTAGAGACAGCTATCCAGGCGATGTAAGCAACCATTGCTGCCAAACCATAGCCAACGACGCTTTTCATAAGCATTTTTTCAAGCACAACCGTTGAGGCAAATGCTGAAAGAACTAAAAAGGTAGTTGAAACTGGTATTCCAATTCTAGTTAATAATAATAGTATTGCAGGCGCTACTGCGTGATACCACTGAATTTCTTGATAAGGTATTCTAGTTAATCTTCCATAAGAAATATCACCATCATACGAATACCATCCCCATGCTAACGCAATAATCATTACAGCTGATGCAGATCCTGCAAGTGTATACCATTTAAACCACTTCTTTTTTGAAGCTATAAATGTACCTAGTGTTTGAATTGAGTCGTTAGCGATTACGCTATAACCGGCAAGGCCAAAGCCTATAACCGTGTAAACTAAAGTCATATCCATTTTTTCTCCTCTATATTATTGTTTTCGGTTCATATCGATTCATGACTTAAGATCTATCTAATGTGAGAATAAAAAAAATTCTATAAAAGAATTAATTAATTTTTGAATTAAAGGGAAGATTCGTCAACCACTAAACTATTAAATACTGATGTCTACTTTAAAATATTTTTTATTTCGTAATACAGTTGTGTTTATTTAATTAATTTCTTAATAAAATATACAGCTATTAGAGCCCCCAAAAATTCAGCTAAAATATATGTAGGCGTATTCAAATAACTAATTCCCGTAAAAGAATCAGTAAAAGTTCTTGCTATCGTAACAGCTGGATTTGCAAAAGATGTTGATGATGTGAACCAATAACCGGCCATAATATATGTTGCAACACTAGCAGCTATTGTTATTTTACCATCTTTTTGAGTAGCAAAAATAATAAAAATTAAACCAAAAGTAGCAATTATTTCAGATAAGAAAATATGAAAGCCATCTCTATTTTTTGTAGATAACTCAAGAATATCGTGTTCAAAAAAAACATTAGCCAACATAACACCAATCAAACAACCAAGTATTTGTGCAGGAATATAAAAGATCAGAAGTTTTCCATTGATTTTTTTTCTTAAAAACATCGCTAAACTCACAAAAGGATTGAAATGTGCACCTGAAATATTTGCAAAAGCAGTTATTAAGACGAATAGGCCAGCACCAGTTGCGAGTGTATTAGCTGTTAATCTCAAAGCATTATCATTTGTGAGATTTTCAGCCATTATTCCAGACCCAACAATGACCATTACTAAAAAGCTACTGCCAATAAATTCACCTAAAAATATTTTGTTAGTATTTTTCACTAGATAATAATCTTATAAATTCCTATTAAGAACAATGGTATTTGTAGTCCAAAGTTAGTCATTATTGCTTTATCTTTACTAACAAATCCTGCAATAGTCCATCCAACAACTCCTAATCCATGAAAATATATATTTAACGGATATATATTTAAATTTGTAAGCAGTATTCCTACTAAAACTAAGAATGTACTAATCCACTTTAGATATTTTTTTATAAACATAAAATTTCCTTTCATTATTAATATTTCAGTTATGTTAAGAATTTATTAAAATAAAGGATTATTTACACTTTTTACAAATACCAAAAAACTCAAGATTGTATTTGTTGTATTTCATACCTTCTTTATCTTGAAAATTTGATAGGTATTTTGATAACTTTGAGCTACTAATTTCTTTTACATCTTCGCATGACTCACAAATAGAAAATGCTGTAGCATTTGCAATTGTACAAGCCGAATTTCTGCAGGCAATAAATGCATTTCTACTTTCAATTTTGTGAATTTTTCCTATTTCTACCAATTTATCTAACGCTCTATAAACCTGAGGAGGTGCTTTTAAACCTTTTTTTTGGACATTAAACAATATTGAATATGCTTTCATAGGTTGAGCAGATTTTTCAATAATATCTAAAACTATTTTTTGATTTTTTGATAAATATTCTTGTTTTTGTGCCATATTCTTTTTTATCAATTTATAGTTAGTTATTCAATTGTGATTTTTTTTTTATTTTGGTTAATGATAATATAAACAATATTAAACCTGAGGTTATTATCGATGGACCCGACGGAGTATTTATCTCCAATGATGCAAATAATCCTATAATAACTGATAACAAACCACCAATAATTGAAAATATTACCATTTGATTTGGATTATCTGATAAATTTCTTGCCATCGCTGCTGGTATAATCAGCATTCCAGTAATTAATAATAAACCTACCATCTTAATTGAAATAGCAATAATTGCTGCCAATAATATTGTAAAAATTGCATTATATTTTTCAGGATTCATTCCTTCAGCTTCTGCTAATTCATAATTTACGGTTGATGCAAACAAAGGTTTCCAAATTATTTTTAATACTATTAAAATTATGGCACCACCTATCCAAACAACAGCTATATCATTAACATTGACTGCAAGTATGTCTCCAAACAAAAGCCCCATTAGATCAAATCTGATGGTAGCTAAAAGACCAATAACCACCAATCCTATTGCTAAAGATGAATGAGCCAACAGACCTAGTAAAGCATCTGCGGGTAAGTTTGTTTTTTTTTGTAACTTTAATAATATTAAAGCAACAATAGATGAAATAACAAAAACAGAAAGAGCCATATTAATTTCAGTTGTATAAGATAAAGTCACCCCTAATAATGCTGAATGAGCTAACGTATCACCAAAGAAGGATAACCTCCTCCAAACAACAAAACATCCAAGAGCTCCAGTAACTAAAGCCATTCCAATGCCAACTAACAAAGCCCTTACAAAAAAATCATCTAACATCAGTTTTCTTTTTTTTCTATTGTTCCGTCAATTTTGTGAATATGATCATGTGAATGTTCGTAAACAGATAATATTTTAGAAATATCTTTACCAAATAACTCCTGATATTTTTCATTGTTAGCAACATCTATCGGAGTACCAGAGCAGCAAACATGTCCATTTAAACATACAACATGATCGGTTTTAGACATGACTACATGTAGATTATGAGAAATTAATAATATTCCACAATTTAATGTGTCAGATATCTTTTTTATCAGCTCGTATAAGGCTATTTCACCATTGAAATCAACACCTTGAACAGGCTCATCTAACACTAAAAGCTCTGGTTTTTTTGCTATTGCTCTAGCCATAAGAACTCTTTGAAACTCTCCTCCAGATAAACTTTTTAGATCTTTATTTTTTAAATGTGGCGTCCCTGTAATTTCTAAAGCACTATCAATATCATTGTTTTTTAAAGTACTTGTTAAGTTCATAAAGTCATTAACCCTTATAGGTAAAGTCCAATCAATATTAATCTTTTGTGGCACATAAGCTATTTTGTCAGTAAATTTTTCTACCTTACCCTCTATATTTTTATACAACCCTAATGTGATTTTTGCCGTAGTTGATTTCCCAGAGCCATTTGGGCCTATTAAAGTTATTATTTTTCCTTTTTTAATTTCAAGAGATACACCCCTAACTAACCATTTATCATTAACTAAAACCCCAGCGTTGTCTAATTTTACCAAAGTATCATTTTTATTTGTCATTTTAATTAAATTTAGCTTGTAATTTAATTGTTATATTATTACATAGTTACATTATAACAATTACTTATAAAGGCATTTAACCATGAAAAATATTATCAGAAACAAACTATTTACACCAATTATAAGCTTATTTTTAATTTTTACCCCGTTAAAAGCAGAAGTTAACGTTGTGACGTCTATTAAACCTCTTCATTCACTAACTAGTTATATTATGGAAGGTGTAGGGGAACCCGGATTAATTATTGATGGTGTTGCATCGCCTCATAATTTTCAAATCAAACCTTCTCATGCAAAAATGCTTCAAAAAGCTGATTTAGTTATATGGGTAGGTGAAGATCTTGAAAGTTTTTTACCAACTGCATTAAAATCTATTCCTAAGAATTCTGTGGTCCTTGAACTATTAGACCAAAGTGGATTAAAGAAATTAAAATTTAGAGAAAAAAATATTTTTGAAGGTCATGATGATCATGATGATCATGGTGATGATGAGCATGCTAAAAAAGAAGATGACCATGATGATCATGAAGATGAAGAACATGCGAAGAAAGAAGAAGGACATGACGAACATGGACACGATGAGCATGGCCATGCGCATGGTGAGTATGACCCACATATTTGGTTAGATCCTTTAAATGCTAAAGTAATAGTTAAAAAAATTACAAATCAATTAGTAAAAATCGATAGCTCTAATGGTGCCGCATATAAATCAAACTCTAAAAAGTTATTAAAAGATTTAGACACATTAACTAAATCAATAAAAAAAGACTTAAATAAAAATGCAAGTTTTGTTGTATTTCATGATGCTTATCAATACTTTGAAAAAAGATTTGGCTTAAGTGTAGTAGGTGCTTTAACTGTTAACCCAGACGTAATGCCTGGTGCTGAGCAGTTGTCAGAGATCAGGGAAGTTATAGAAGAAAAAAAAGTAAAATGTATATTCTCTGAACCTCAATTTAATCCAGCAATAATTAAATCTATTGCAAGTGATACAGGTGTTAAAACTGGGGTCCTTGATCCATTGGGTGCAACTATAAATAAAAGTAAAAATATGTATTTTAATTTAATTGAAGATATGTCCAACGCATTAAAGGATTGTTCTTAATTAAATTTAATCAATTGTTATTTCTATAGGTGTATGATCTGAGGGTTTTTCTCTTCCTCTGGGATATTTATTTATTTTAATATCTTTAATGCTATCAATTAATGAGCTTGAGACTAAAAAGTGATCAATTCTCATACCATTATTTTTTTGCCACGCACCACTCATATAATCCCAAAAAGTATAGCCCTCTTTATCTGGATAAATATATCTAAAGGTATCAAAAAATCCTAAATTAATAATTTCTCTAAATTTCTTTCTAATCTCTAATCTAAACAGAGCATCGTTTTCGTAAGATTTGTGATTGTGCACATCTTCATCAGCAGGAATTATATTAAAATCCCCACCTATAATGATATTACTATTTTCCTTTAAGTTCTTTTTTAATGTTTTTATAAAGTTATCTAACCAGTTTAATTTGTAATCATATTTTTCTGTATCTACAGGATTTCCATTAGGAGTATATATATTGATTAAATTAATTTTTTTCTTTTTGTGAGTTAATTCACCAGAAATAACTCTGGATTGATTTAACTTATCTTTAAAAATATTTTGTTTTATATTATTTAATTTATTCTTTGATATGAAGGCAACACCATTGTAGCTTTTTTGACCAAAAACATAACTCTCATATTTTAGATTTTTAAAATCATCAAAAGGATAATTTTTTTCCTCAGTTTTTATTTCTTGCATCATTACGATGTCAGGATCAGATTTTTTTAAATATTCTTTTATATTATTTATTCTTGCTCTTACAGAATTGACATTCCAAGAGCTTATTATCATTATAGAGAGAACGAAACACCGCAACCACAAGATGATTTGCTTTGCGGATTGCTAATTCTAAATTGTTCACCGATTAATTCTTTAACAAAATCTACTTCAGATCCTTTTAATAAGCCAGCAGACGTTTTGTCTATAAGAATATTGTTATATTGAATGTCATCATTTTCTTTTCCAGTATCCACTGAAAAATTATATTGGAAACCCGAGCAACCACCACCCTTGATAGCGATTCTAAAAAAAGAACCTTTTTCCTTTTTTGATAACAAATAATTTATTTGTTTTATCGCATTATCAGTAAATTTAATTTCTTTAATCATCTAGTAAGGCTGTTAATAGTAATATAATTATAATTTACCTTTTTTAAAGTATGAATAATTTCAAAAAACTAGGACAATTTAAGTCAACTGGGAGATTTTTTAAGGAGAAAAACAGCTTATACCGAACTCCATTTCAAAGAGATAGAGATAGAATAATTCACTCTGCCTCTTTTAGAAGACTAAAACACAAAACTCAAGTTTTTGTTAATACAGAAGGTGATCACTTTAGAACTAGAATCACCCACTCGTTAGAGGTATCACAAATAGCCAGATCAATTGCTAAGTATTTAGATTTAAATGATGATTTAGCAGAAACACTAAGTCTTGCTCATGATCTTGGTCACACACCATTTGGGCACGCAGGGGAAAATAGTCTCAGAGAATGTATGATTAATTATGGTGGATTTGATCATAATTTACAAACCTTAAGAATAGTTATGTTTCTCGAAAATAAATATTTAAAATTTAAAGGTCTTAACTTAACTTTCGAAACTTTAGACGGTCTGTTAAAACATAACGGACCTATATATAACCTTGATAAGATAAATAATATTATTGGTATTAAAAATTTAAAAAATAGATTTAGTTTTAATCAATATTCTTCATTAGAGTCTCAAATTTCAAATATATCCGATGATATAGCTTATAATAATCACGATATTCAAGATGGATTAAATGCAAATCTATTTAAGCTCGATGAAATTTTAGAAATAAATTTTTTTAAAGAAATTTTTAAAAGATATAAAAATGTTAAAAAAAATAAAATTTTAATTTATCAAATAATAAGAGATTCTATAGATTTAATGGTAAAAGATATAATTTCTAACAGTAAAAAAAATTTAAAAAAAAATAAAATTAAAAATCTTAAAGATGTTGAAAAAAATGATGATAAAATCATTAACTTTTCTGATAATTATATAGAAATAGATAATGAAATTAAAAAGTTTTTGAGAATTAAAATGTACAATAATAAAAAGGTTTTAGCTAAAAATATTGAAGGTCAAAAAATCATAAAATACTTATTTACCAATATATGCAAGAAACCAAAAAAATTTATTGAAAATCAAAATTTGAACAAAAATAAGTTTAGATCTGTTTCTGATTTTATTTCAGGTATGACAGATAGATATGCTATAAACCTTTACAATAATTTAAAATGAATATTTTTGATATTTATCTAAAAAAAATTAAAGATATAGTTTCTAATAATTCTGAAAAATTGAAAATCCCTCAAAATTTATCAGGTATTAATGTAGATACAGCTCCTACAAAATTTAAGGCTGATATATCAACAAATGTTTGCATGGTTCTTTCCTCATTAAATAAATTAACACCTACTGAGATTTACAAACAGCTTAATTTAGAAGATCTAAAAAATGATAAAGATATTGAAAATATTGAATTTGTTAAACCGGGTTTTGTTAATATAAAATTTGTTAAGAAATTTTGGAATACTTTTTTAAAAAATATGCTCAATGATCAAAGATATGGAGCAAATCTCAAAAATGATAAAAAAAATTATTTACTTGAATTTGTCTCTGCTAATCCAACAGGTCCTTTACATGTAGGCCATTGTCGTGGTGCTATATATGGAGATGCTTTGTGTAATCTTTTAAAATTTTGCGATCATAAAGTTACGAAAGAATATTACGTTAATGATCATGGTAATCAGATCAAAAACTTTTCTTTATCAGTATACTTTAGAATTAAGGAAAAATTATTTAATGAAGAATACCCTAAGAATGAAGATTTATATCCAGGAGATTACATAATTGAAATAGCAGAACAAATTATTAGTAAAAATTCCATTAAGAATTATGAAAATTACGAAAAAATTTCAGATGAACTTTCTAAATTGAGTGTAGTTGCTTCTTTAGAGATAATAAAAAAAAATCTAATTTCTTTAGGTGTTGTTCACGATAATTTTGTAAGTGAAAATAATATAATTAATTCAAAAGAGGTTGATGAGGCTATAGATAATTTAAAAAAGAGCAATTTAGTATTTAAAGGTAAAATCGAAGCTCCTGAAGGTGAAGATAAGTCTAAATGGGTTGAAAGAGAGCAACTACTATTTAAATCTACTAATTACGGTGATGATAAAGATAGAGCTTTAACAAAAAGTGATAATTCTTGGACATATTTTGCGGGTGATATTGCTTATCACAACAATAAATTAAAAAGAAATTTTGATGAATACATAAATATTCTTGGTGCAGACCATGCAGGTTATATTAAAAGAATTAATTCTGTTGTAGATGCACTCTCTAATAAAAAGAAAAATCTAATTTGTAAAGTTACTCAGCTTGTAAAATTGATTAAAGATGGCAAACCTTTCAAGATGTCAAAAAGAAAAGGTGATTATATAATTGTGGATGATTTAGTTAACGAGGTAGGTAAGGATGCAACTCGTTTTATAATGTTGAGCAGAAGTAATGATGTTCAATTAGAGTTTGATTTTGAAAAAGTTAAAGAGAAATCAAAAGACAACCCTCTGTATTATGTTCAATATTGTTACGCAAGGATATGTTCTGTTTTTAAAAATGCCAATGAAAAAATTGAAAATGACTTAACAGAAGTAGAAAAAGATTATGAATTTAATGATGAAGAAATAAAAATAATAAATAAAATTTCTGAATGGCCTAAATGTGTAGAGGTATCCTCACAAAAATTAGAGCCTCACAGAATACCTATCTATTTATATCAACTGTCTGCTTTATTTCATTCATATTGGAATATGGGAAAAGATAATGAGTCTATGAGGTTTTTAGATAAAAATAAAAAATTAAATAAAAATAAATCTGTTCTATTAAACAGTGTTTTAAAAACTATTGGTACTGGAATGAAAATATTAGATGTAGAGACACCGGAAACTATGTAATGATTAAAGAAATTAAATATATTATTTTTATATGTATAATTTTTTTATTTATATTTTTTACTGTTAAATACTACATATCTGATGAGTTTGAAAAAAAATATTATAAATCTATTAACAATCTAGACTCTAAATTAGATTTAAAGAAAAATAGTTTAATAAAGTTGGATAGTGATACAGATAATATTATTGAATATATTGACGAAAAAGAAAATAAGGAAAAAAAATTATCATTTTGGGACCTGATCAAAAATGAAGATTAGTCAAAAGAGGGCATTTATATCTGGTTTAAAATCTACGAATTTATCAAATAAGGAAATTTTATTTCTTAAAAAATATAAACCATGGGGAATAATATTATTTGAAAGAAATATTAGGAGTTTAGATCAAACAAAAAAACTCATTAAATCAATCAAAAAAATATTTAAAGATCAAAACTATCCAATTCTTATTGACGAAGAAGGCGGAAGAGTTAATAGACTTAAAAAAATAATAGATACCAAATTATATTCTTCGAAATTTTTTGGTGATATGTATAAAAAAAATAAAAAAAAATCACTTCTTTATTATAAAATTTATATTGATCAAATAAGCTATTTATTAAACAACTTAGGTATAAATATTAATACTGTGCCTGTTCTGGATATAGCTCGAGAAAAAACCTCTAGAGTAATAGGTGACAGATCATTCTCAAAAAATAAAAAAATAGTTGATATTTTTGGTAATTTTACTATCGATCAATTTCATAAGAATAATATAGCAACTGTAATTAAACATATACCAGGTCACGGTTTAGGCAAAGTTGACTCACACTATAAACTACCAATTGTAAACAATAGCAATCAATATTTACTAAAAAACGATTTTTTGATGTTTAAAAATAAAAACTCTCTTTTTGCTATGACTGGTCATTTACTTTTTAAAAAAATTGATAATCAAAATTCTGTAACTCATTCAAAAAAAATAATTAAATTAATAAGAAATAAAATAAATTTTAAAAATTTAATAATGTCAGATGATATATCAATGAAAGCTTTACCCTATGGTATTAAAACTAATGTTATTAAAGCATTTACCGCAGGTTGTGATTTAGTTTTACATTGCAATGCTAATCTAAAAGAAATGTATATAGTTGCAGAAAATTCACCAAAATTAAGTAAATTTATAATAAAAATTACAAATAAATATTATAAGCTAGTGTCCAATGGAGAATCAAAATTCAACTGATAGTTTTCAGGTAACTTTAGATCAATTTAATGGTCCTTTAGATTTACTTTTAGATTTGGCAAAATCACAAAAAGTTAATTTAGAAAATATATCAATAACCTTATTAGCTGATCAATTTTTAGAATATATTAACAAGGTCAAAGATATTAATTTAGATATTGCATCAGAATATTTAGTTATGGCAACTTGGCTTGCGTATTTAAAATCAAAATTATTACTTCCTATAACAGATGAAGAAGAGTTTAAAGTTCATGAAGTTGCTGAAAGATTAAAATTACAATTAAAAAAATTAGAATTAATAAGATTGCTTTCTGATCAAATGCTTAAGAGAAAAAGATTAGGAAAAGATATTTTTGTAAGAGGTATTAAAGGTAGAATTCGTTCTATTTATAGTTCTAAATATTCATTATCTCTATACGAACTTTTAAAAACTTATTCTACAATAGTTATGCAAAAGGATTTTCAAAGAATGAACATTCCAAAACTACCTGTTTGCACAACAGAAGAGGGTATAAAGTTAATTAAAAGTATTATAAAAAAGCTGGAAGATTGGAAAAACCTTGAAGACATTATTCCAAAAGCTTATAAAAAATCAAATTTTAAAAAAACTGGCCGTGCTAGTGTTTTTGCTGGTTCATTAGAATTAGTAAAAGAAGGGACTGTCGTTTTAAAACAAGACAAATTATTTGATGAGATTTATATTAAACAAAAATGAAGAACGAGAAGAAAAAAAATAACGTAATTTCATTTCCCAGCCAATTATCAACTGGTGAGAGGGAAGTTGAAGCAATTTTATTTGCTGCCGCAGAACCATTAGAAATAGAAACTATAGAAGATAGAATTTCAAAAAAAGTAGATGTAAAGAAAATTTTAAAAAAATTAGAGGATATTTATAAAAATAGAGGTATTAATTTAGTTTGCATCTCAAGCAAATGGTCATTTAGAACTGCGTCAAATCTCTCATCTCTAATGTCCAAACAAAAAACAGTTGAGAAAAAACTTTCAAAGGCCGCTATTGAAACACTATCAATTATTGTCTATCACCAACCGGTTACAAGAGCTGAAATAGAGGAAATAAGAGGTGTTGCCTTTGGTACAAATACTCTAGATATTCTAATGGAGCTTAATTGGGTAAAACCAATGGGTAGAAAAGAAATTCCAGGCAAACCAATACAGTATGGAACTACAGAGGATTTTTTGAGCCATTTTAATTTGCAAAAATTGTCTGATTTACCAACTGTTGATGAGTTAGGATCAGCTGGATTAATTGACAGCTCAACTATTGACTCATCTATATTTGGAACTGGAAAATTTTATAAAGAGAAACAAGATGAGAAAAAAGAAAATATTTATTCTAATATTGACGAAATGCTCAATAGCACCTTAAATGATGACACTAAAGACTAAAATTCTACTTTAAAATAAGTAATAAAGAGGTTATATATATTTTATGGGTATAAGTTTTTGGCAAGTAGCAATTGTAGTTGTTTTAGTAGTTCTTCTATTCGGGAGGGGAAAAATCTCTAGCTTGATGGGCGATGTTGCAAAAGGCATTAAAAGTTTTAAAAAAGGCATGGCTACTGACCCTACAGATGAAAAGCCAAAAAATATTTCAGAAAATACTGAAGATAACAACAATCAAGATTCTTCAAATAAAGAATAAAAATGCCACAAATTGGCTGGTTAGAACTTATTATAATAATCGGTCTTTCAATTGTAATAATTGGTCCTAAAGACTTTCCTATCGTACTGAAAAAAATTGGAACTTGGTTTGGTTCAGTCAAAAGATATGTAAATAACTTACAAAATGAAATGTCAAATTTAGAAGAAAATAGTATTGAAATTAATAATCAAACTTTTGATATCAATAACCCAAGTGAAAATGAAGGAAAAAAAATAGATAAAAATGAAGGCAAATAAAGAAGAGGGATTTATAAGTCATTTAACTGAATTAAGAAAAAGATTAATTCACTCCTTTATTTTTTTAACTATTTTATTTCTCATATGCTACATATTTTCTGAAGAAATTTATGGTTTTTTAGTCTCACCTTATGCAGAAGCAGTCAAAGATAGTGAGATAGAAAGAAGATTAATATTTACAGCATTACAAGAAACTTTTTTAACTTATATCAAGGTTGCCTTTTTTGCAGCATTCTTCCTAACTTGTCCGTATATCTTAATCCAAATATGGAAATTTGTTGCACCTGGTTTATATGAACATGAAAAATCTGCTTTAATGCCTTACTTAGTTCTTACGCCAATTCTTTTTTTATTAGGTGGAATGCTTGTTTACTATTTAATTATGCCACTTGCTATTAAATTTTTTCTTTCTTTTGAAAGCACTGGTTTGACAACAGCTTTGCCGATACAGCTCGAAGCTAAAGTTAATGAATATTTATCATTAGTTATGAAACTAATATTTGCGTTTGGTATAAGTTTTCAGTTACCAATCATTCTATCATTACTAGCAAGAATTGGATTTATTGATTCGGTTTTTCTAAAAGAGAGACGTAAATATGTTGTGATTATTATTTTTGCCGTTGCTGCTGTACTCACTCCGCCAGATCCCGTTACTCAAATTGGATTAGCGGTTCCATTGTTATTATTGTATGAATTATCAATAATATCTGTAAAAATTATAGAAAAAAAAGCAGAAAAAAAAGATGCATGACATTAAATATATTAGAAATAATTTTTCTGAATTTAAAAAACAAGTAAATAATAGAAATACAGAAGTTAACCTTGATAAAATTTTAGAATTAGACACTAAAAACAGGTCTTTGATACAAGAAAAAGAAAAACTTGAGTCAGAAAAAAAAACTCTTTCAAAACAAAATGACAAAAGTTTATTTGCAAAATCTAAAGATCTATCTAAAAAAATAGATAAAATTAGTGAAGATCAAGTAAATGAAAGCAAAAATCTAAATCAAATATTATCTCAAATTCCCAATATAGCTCTTGAGGATGTACCTGTTGGAAAAGATGAAAAATCTAATAAAGAAATTAAAAAAAGTGGCAACATTCCTAATTTTAAATTTAAACCTAAATCTCATTACGAATTAGGTGAAAATTTGAATATGCTTGATTTCGAACTAGCAACGAAAACAACTGGATCAAGATTTGTATTTGTTAAAGATAAATTAGCTCAATTAGAAAGAGCGATATCAAATTTTATGATTGATACACACACAAATGAAAATGGTTATAAAGAAATTTCCCCACCATTATTTGCAAGTGAAAACAGTATGTTTGGAACAGGACAAATGCCAAAATTTGAAGATGATCAATTTGAAATTAAACTTGATAATAAGTCTGGAAGAAAATTTCTTATACCAACAGCTGAAGTAATATTAACCAACATGGTTAATGATACTATATTAAATCATTCTGATTTACCTTTAAGGTTTGTTGCATCAACTCCATGTTTTAGAAAAGAGGCTGGCAGTTACGGTAAGGACACCAAAGGCATGATAAGACAGCATCAATTTTATAAAGTTGAGCTAGTTAGTATTGTTGACCCAGTAAATTGTACAGATGAGCTTGAGAGAATGACTAGTTCAGCCTGTAAAATATTAGATAAACTTAAATTACCTTATAGAGTAATAACACTTTGTACAGGAGACATGGGCTTTAGTGCTCAAAAAACCTACGATATCGAAGTATGGTTACCATCAGAAAATATTTATAGAGAAATCTCCAGCTGTTCTACATGTGGAACTTTTCAGGCTAGAAGAATGAAAGCGAGGTTTAAAAAATCTAATAATGAAAAAGAATTTTTAGGTACTTTAAATGGCAGCGGATTAGCAGTTGGTCGTACATTAATTGCAATTTTGGAAAATTATCAGCAAGAAGATGGATCTATTATAATTCCTGATATTCTAAGACCATATATGAACAATTTAGAAGTTATTTCGAAGAAATAGAGTTGTTTAAATAATATTAATAGTATAATAAATTAATCCTAAAATTATTTATGTCTGAAGCAGGAATAGCACAATTAATACCTCTAATATTAATCTTTGTCATTTTTTATTTCTTTTTAATTAGACCACAACAAAAAAAAGTTAAAGAGCACAAAGTAATGGTGGAGGGATTAAAACGAGGTGATAAAGTAATAACTTCAGGTGGCATAGTTGGTACTGTAGAAAGAATTATCGAGAATGATAGGGCAGAAATATTAATCGCAGATAACGTAAAAGTTGAGGTTATAAAATCAACAGGTGTACAAGCCCTAATAAGTGGAACAGAACCAAAAAAATAGTCAGTATAAGTGTTATATTTTTCGAAATTAAAAATAATTTCAATAGTAATTTTTTGCTCTTTATTGATTTTTTTTAGTTTTTCAAATTTTACGAATAACGAAGATTTTTTTTTTAAAAAAAAAGTTAATTTAGGACTTGATTTACAAGGAGGCTCTTATTTACTCTTAGAAGTTGATAAAGGTCCTGTAATTAACCAAACGCTACAAACTAAACTTTCACAAGTTCGAAATTATTTTAAAAAAAAAGAAATTAAAACTTTTGATTATAAGCTAGGCAAGGAAAAAATCTTTTTTAAATCTGATAAAAAAAACCAGGAGAAAATTTTAGATTTATTTGAAAATGACATGGAATTAAATCCATATTTTCAAGTCTATAAATCTAATCAGTATAATGTCGAAATAATTAATGGTATTTTTGAATTAACCCTCACTAAATATGGAGTTATTGAAATTGAGCAATCATTATTAGATCAAGCTATAGAAATAGTAAGAAAAAGAGTTGATGAAGTTGGAACAAATGAACCCAGTATAACTAAAAGCGGTTCTAATAGAATTTCTGTTGAATTACCTGGTTTAGATAATCCAGATAGAATTAAATCATTATTAGGAAAGACTGCTAATTTGACATTTAGATTTGTAACTCAAAGCAATGATGTATCTTTTGGGTCAGAAAAATTAAAAGACTTAGACACAGGAGAAGAATTAATTGTGAGCAAGAGAATAATTGTAAGTGGTGATAATTTAATAGATGCAAAACCTCAAATGGACAGTGTTAATAATGAAACAGTTGTCAGTTTTACTTTGGATAGATTAGGGGCAAGAAAATTCGGAAGAGCAACAAAAAATGGAATTGGCAAACAGTTAGCTATAGTTCTAGATAATCAAATAATAAGTGCACCGGTAATTAGAGATGTAATAGCCGGTGGTTCTGGACAAATTTCAGGAGGATTTACATTCCAATCAGCAACAGATCTTGCATTATTACTCAGATCTGGAGCTTTACCAGCGCCACTAGAAATAATTGAAGAAAGAACAGTAGGACCAGATTTAGGTGAGGATTCTATTAAAGCAGGAATTTTATCTTTGATAATTGGATTTGTTTTGGTGATTTTATATATGATTTATAAATATAAGTTATTTGGTTTAATTTCAAATTTTGCATTAATTATAAATTTGTTCATGTTATTAGGTTTCCTTACAATTTTTGAGGCTACCTTAACACTTCCAGGTATTGCCGGTATAATTTTAACTGTAGGTATGGCTGTAGACGCCAACGTACTAATATTTGAGAGAATTAATGAGGAACTTAAAAAAGAGAAGAATAAAGTAATTGCATTTGATAATGGCTATACACTTTCTAGAACAGCTATATTAGATGCTAATATAACGACAATCATTGCCGCTTTAATCTTATTTATGTTTGGCTCTGGTCCTGTAAAGGGGTTTTCAGTTACTTTATCAATTGGCATAATAACAACTCTATTCTCTGTATATTATATTGCACGATTACTAACATCTCTTTATGTGATAAAAAATAAAAATAATGAAGTAAAAATAAGATGAACGAAAAATATTTTTTTAACAAATTTTACAATTTATCAAACATAATATCTTCAATATTATTCTTAATATCTATTATTTTTCTTGTATTTAAGGGGCTAAACTACGGTGTAGATTTTAAAGGTGGAACATTAATTGAATTAAGAACTGATAATGTTAATTACCAAACTGAAGATATTAGGAAAGCATTTAGTAAACTTAACCTAAACGATCTCTCAGTAAAAAAATTTGGAAAAGATAATGATTATGTAATTAAATTTGAAAGATCAGATTTAAATAAACCAGATTTTATCAAAAATTTAAAGATTAATTTAGACAAACATCTTCAAGATTATAATTTTAGACGTGTTGAAAATGTGGGACCTAAAGTAAGCGCTGAGTTATTACAGGATGGAATAACTGCAATTGCTATAGCATTGGCAGCTATGTTAATTTATATTTGGTTTAGATTTGAATGGCAATTTAGTATTGGAGCTATAATAGCCATATTTCACGATGTAATAATTACACTTGGTATATTTTCTGCGTTAAGTTTAGAAATAAACTTATCAATTGTTGCTGCAGTACTAACAATTGTTGGTTATTCTATGAATGATACTGTTGTAATTTTTGATAGAGTTCGTGAAAATTTAAAAAAATATGCAGATATTAAAATTTTCGATCTTACTAATATTTCAATTAATGAAACTTTGTCTAGAACTTTAATTACATCTGTCACTACTCTCTTAGCTCTTCTGTCAATTTTCTTTTTTGGAGGCGAAATTCTTAAAGGTTTTTCTCTTGCAATGATTTTGGGCGTTATTCTAGGAACTTACTCATCTATATTTATAGCAAATCCAGTTCTCGTATATTACAAAGTATCTCAAAAAACATTAGTCAAAGAGGAAGACTAATAAAGGTTTTGTGCCACCACCATACTCAAAAGCATAGGGAATGATAGCAGTGTATTAGTTCTTGAAAATAACATCGCTACTCTAGCAGATTTTGCTTTTATCTCCGCGTTCACTTCGACAATACCTAGCGCTTTTTTTTGATTAGGCCAAATAACAAACCAAACATTAATGGCCATTATTATACCTAGCCACATACCGATACCTATTGCTGTACTTTTGCCACCACCTGACATTATCCCGAGCGTCATAGCATCATGTATATAACCATTTAGGTATCCAAGTATTAATCCTGAAATTATTGTTGCAAGAGCAGCCCATCTAAACCAAAATAGTGCTGCAGGAGCAATTACTTTACTGATAGCGGGTTTATGTTCATCTGGTATTTTAGCCATATTAGGTATTTGAACAAAGTTAAAGTACCATAATAATCCTATCCACATGATTCCCACTAAAACATGAATGTATCTGAATAACCAGCTCCAGAACAAAGTATCAAAATCGAAGCCACCATTTTGAAAAAATAAAATCAAAAATAAAACTATCGATAATGCAATGGACAGGTGAACAGTCCTTGAAAGTGAACTTAGTATATTTCCCATCATCTAATATAACAAAATTTGATTATTTATGCAATTTTTTTAAATTTACCATTAAGTAAATTTTTTAAAAATTTACCTGTATAGCTTTTAGAAACGTTGCAAATACTTTCCGGATTGCCCTCCGCAATTATTTCTCCACCATTTACACCACCATCGGGACCCATATCTATAATATGATCTGCAGTTTTTATTACATCCAAATTATGTTCTATAACTATAACTGTGTTACCGGTTGCAACAAATGTATGTAATATTTCTAAGAGTTTTTTAATATCATGTTGATGCAAACCCGTTGTTGGTTCGTCTAAAATATATATCGTTCTTCCAGTTGATCTTTTAGACAACTCTTTTGCTAATTTAATTCTTTGAGCTTCGCCACCTGATAACGTAGTCGCTTGTTGTCCTATTTTAACATATCCTAGTCCAACTTTTTTAAGTGTTAGTAATTTTGATCTTATATTTGAAATATTTTCAAAAAAATCACAACCTTCATCTACTGTCATATCTAATACATCTGCTATACTTTTGTTTTTAAATTTAATCTCTAATGTTTCTCTATTATATCTACTTCCTTTACATTCATCACATGTTACATATACATCTGGCAGGAAATGCATCTCGTAAGTAATAACACCATCTCCCTCGCAAGCTTCACATCTTCCTCCTTTAACATTAAAGGAAAACCTACCTGGCTTATAACCTCTGCTTTTAGACTCTGGCAAATTAGTAAACCAATCCCTTATTGGTCCAAAGGCTGCCGTATATGTAGCTGGGTTAGATCTTGGGGTTCTACCTATTGGCGATTGGTCTATATCAATTACTTTATCTATTAATTCAATTCCTTTAAATCCTTTAAACGGCATTGGAATTTTTCTCGACTTATTGTTATTCAGACTCATATTCAATGCATTGAATAGAGTTTGTAAAATTAAGGTAGATTTACCACTTCCAGATACTCCGGTGATACATGTAAATGTTCCAAATGGAATTTTTAGATCAACATTTTTTAAATTATTTCCTGAAGCACCAATAATTTGCAAAAATCTTCCATTCTTACTTAGTCTTCTTTTTTTAGGTATCGGTATATAAAATTTATTACACAGATATTTACCAGTTATACTTTTATCGTTTTTTTTAATATCATCTAAAACACCATGAGCTATAACTTCGCCTCCTTTACTTCCTGCTTCTGGACCTAAGTCAACAATATAATCTGAGTTTTCTATTGTTTCAGTATCGTGCTCTACTACTATTACAGTATTTCCTAAATCCCTTAATCTTTTAAGAGCATTAATCAATTTCACATTATCTTTTTGATGCAGACCTATAGAGGGTTCATCTAACACATAGAGAACACCAGTCAAACCTGAACCAATTTGAGACGCAAGTCTAATTCTCTGAGACTCACCACCAGAAAGCGTTCCAGACTCTCTCGATAAAGTTAAATAATCCAAACCAACATTAAGTAAAAAATTAAGTCTTTCGTTTATTTCTTTTAAAATATGTTCAGCTATTTTAATCTGTCTTGAGTCTAACTTTTCATTTAAAGACTTAAACCATTCTTGAGCATCTATAATAGATTTTTCAGATATTTCACTTATATGTAGATTGTCAATTTTTACGCATAGTGCTTCTTCTTTCAATCTATATCCATTACAGGCCTCGCATTTAGTATCAGATTGATATTGTGAAATTTCTTCTCTTTTCCAATCACTATCAGTTTCTAGATATCTTCTTTCAAGGTTATTGACTACTCCTTCAAAAGTTTTTTTATGTGAATATTTTTCATAGCCATCATCATATGAAAACTTTATTTCCTCCTCATCAGAACCATATAAAATAACATCTTTTATTTTTTTTGACAATTTTGACCATTTTTCATCTAAAGAAAAATCATAGTGTTTAGCTAAGGATGATAACGTCTGTGCGTAATATAAAGAACTCGATTTAGACCATGGCTCTATTGCTCCATCAGCAATAGATTTTTTTTCATTTGGAACGACAAGGTTTGGATCTACATTTAATTTAATACCTATACCGTCACACTCAACACATGCGCCATATGGACTGTTAAATGAAAATAATCTTGGCTCAATCTCTTCGATTGTAAAACCACTCTCTGGACAAGCAAATTTTGATGAAAATACTATTTTTTCTTTCTTTCTAAATTTTGCTGGAATTGTCTCATTCTCATATTCCACATATAATAATCCATTAGATAAATTAAGCGATGTTTCAATACCTTCTGCTAATCTATTCCCTAAATCAGAGTTAAGTATTATTCTGTCAACCAATATATCAATTTCATGTTTAATTTTTTTATTTAATTCTGGAATATCATCTATTTCGTAAATTTTTCCATCAATTTTAATTTTTCTAAATCCTCTTTTTTTGTAGGATAAAATTTCTTTTTTATATTCCCCTTTACGACCTCTGACTATTGGTGAAAATAAAAAGATAGTACTTTTTTTGGGTAAGGTTTTGATTTTATCTACAATTTGAGTTACGGTTTGTGACTTAATTTCTTTACCTGTAAAAGGAGAATATGGAATACCAACTCTTGCAAATAAAACTCTCATATAGTCATAAATTTCAGTAACAGTTGCGACCGTAGATCTTGGATTTTTTGATGTATTCTTTTGTTCTATTGAAATTGCTGGACTAAGTCCCTCGATTAGATCCACCTTTGGTTTTTTCATTTTATCTAAAAACTGCCTTGCGTATGCTGACAAGCTCTCAACATATCTTCTTTGACCTTCAGCATAAATAGTATCGAATGCTAGAGAGGATTTTCCAGATCCAGACAGTCCTGTTATAACCACAAACTTGTCTTTAGGTATGTCTAAAGAAATATTTCTTAAATTATGTTCTTTTGCCCCTTTAATAACTATCTTTTTAATCATCTTTTTTGTTGCTTTAATTCAATAATATTAATAATCAAATGTTTTCTATGATATAATAAAATCATTAAATATTATGGCTGGAAGTTTAAATAAAGTACTATTAATCGGACGATTAGGCGCAGATCCTGAAATTAAACAAATGGTTAATGGCAAAAGTGTTGCTAGGCTTAGTTTAGCTACAAGCCAGAGCTGGAAGGACAAAAATACAGGTGAAAAAAAGGAAAAAACAGAATGGCACCGTGTGGTTGTATTTAATGAAGGACTAGTTAACGTGGTTCAACAATATTTAAAAAAAGGTGCTCAAATATATGTTGAAGGTCAGTTGACTACCAGAAAATGGAAAGATGAACAGTCGGGACAGGATAAATATTCGACCGAAATAGTTATTCAAGGATATAATTCTTCATTGACCATGTTAGGAGGTGGTGGTGGAACTCCAAATTTATCTTCACCAAACAATAATCAAGAAATAACCCAAGCAACGGATAACAATCTTGATGATGATATACCTTTTTAATTTCTATGGACAGAAATGAAATAGATCAAAAATTAAAGATTAAACCTATTGCAATGTATGACGAGATGAGCTCGTCTTATTTATCCTATGCAATGAGCGTAATCGTTAGCAGAGCGCTTCCTGATATAAGAGATGGATTAAAACCTGTTCATAGAAGAATAATTTATGCAATGTACAAAGGTGGTTTTGACTGGTCGAAACAATTTAGAAAGTCTGCAAGAATTGTTGGTGATGTAATTGGTAAATACCATCCTCATGGAGATCAGGCAGTATATGATGCACTCGTTAGAATGGTGCAAGATTTTTCAATGAGCGTACCACTTATTGATGGACAGGGAAATTTTGGTTCTGTAGATGGAGACCCACCTGCAGCTATGAGATATACAGAAACTAGACTTTCTAAGATTTCTCAATTTTTAATTGATGATATTGAAAAAAATACTGTTGATTTTAAAAGTAATTATGATGAGACTGAAAAGGAGCCAGTAGTTTTACCAGCTCAATATCCAAATTTATTAGTTAATGGAGCAGGGGGAATTGCTGTCGGTATGGCCACAAGTATACCCCCACATAATCTAAGCGAGGTTATTAATGCAACACTGGCATTAATTAACAATAAAGACATAAAAATTAATGATTTAATGAAACATATACCTGGCCCAGATTTTCCTACCGGTGGAACTATTATTGGAAAAGATATTATTAAGACTGGTTATAAAACAGGCAGAGGATCTTTTAAAATTAGAGGAGACATAAATATTGAACAATTAAAAAATGGAAAAGAGAGACTAGTTGTAACTAATATTCCTTATCAAATTAACAAGTCTACATTAAATGAAAGAATTGTAGAATTAATTAGAGATAAAAAGATTGAGGGTATTAGCGATATAAGAGATGAGTCAAATAGAGAGGGTATTAGAGTAGCTATTGATTTAAAAAGAAACACAGAGCCAGAGACTGTTAAACGACAGCTTTATAAATATACTTCATTAGAATCTTCATTTAGTTTTAATACTCTAGCTATAGTAGATAAAAAACCAAAAAACTGTAACTTAAAAGATTTTTTAGAGTCTTTTTTAAAGTTTAGAGAAGATGTAGTAACAAAAAAAACTAAATTTGACTTAAAAAAAGCAGAAGATAGAGCTCATATATTAATTGGACTTTCTGTTGCTGTTGAAAATATAGATAAAATTATTAAGATAATTAGAAATTCAAAAAACCCCGAAATTGCAAAAGCAACACTAATAAAAACTAAATGGAAAATTAAAACAACTCAAAAATCTATTAAACTTATTGAAAATAAAAATTCTATTTCTTTTTATTCTTTTTCAGAAAAACAGGTAGATTCAATATTAGAATTAAGATTACAAAGACTTACAGCATTAGGTATAAATGAAATAGAAACCGAAATTAAAAAACTTTCAGAATTAATAATACAGTATAAAAAGATTCTTTCTTCCAAAAAAATATTATTAAAAGTTATTAGTGATGACTTAAGTTTGATAAAAGATAAGTACTCCCACCCAAGAAGAACAAAAATAATTGATGCAATATTAAATTATGATATCGAAGAAACTATTCAAAAGGAATCAGTAATAATTACTATTACTTTGCAAGGATATATTAAAAGAGGTGCATTAAGTGGTGTCAGGGCACAAAAAAGGGGTGGAAAAGGAAAATCTGGTATTAAAACCAGAGAGCAGGACTCTGTTGTGCAAACTCTATCGGTTAATACCCATACATCAGTGCTTTTTTTTTCAACAGAGGGATTGGTATATAAATTGAAAGCTTGGAAAATACCTGAGGGCACTTCTGTATCTAGAGGAAAATCACTTTACAACCTTTTGCCCCTTAAAAACCATCAATCAATAAGCTCTATAATGCCTTTACCAGAAGAAAAATCAGAGTGGAAAAATTTAAACATAGTTTTTGCTACATCAAAAGGCAAAATAAGAAAGAATTCTTTAGAAGACTTTATAAACATTAATTCATCAGGAAAAATTGCAATGAAACTCGATCCTGATGACAAAATTATCGGTGTAAAAATATGTAGTGAGGAACAAGATATTATACTTAGTTCGTTAAATGGAAAGTCAATAAGATTTAATGTAGAAAAAATTAGGCTTTTTAAAGGTAGATCATCAAAGGGAATTAGAGGAATAAATTTAAAAGATAAAGATTTAATTGTATCATTGTCAACTATAGATAAAGATAAAAAAAATGGTAAAAAAACTGATAATTTTATCCTTTCTGTAACAGAAAATGGTTTTGGAAAAAGGACTTCTTCGAGTGAATTTAGGGTTACAAACAGAGGCGGCAAAGGAATTATAGGCATAGTAAATTCCTCACGAAATGGAGATGTTTCCTCATCATTCCCTGTCTTCGAAGGAGATGAGATTTTAATATCAACAAATAAGGGAAGAGTAATTAGAGTTGCGGTAAAAGAAATAAGAATTGCTGGACGAAATACGCAAGGTGTTAGAATAATTAGGCTATCAGGAGATGAAAAAGTTGTTTCAGCAATTAAAATTGATGATAATTTATTATAATGAAAAAAGTTATCTATCCAGGAACATTTGATCCAATTACGTATGGACATATAGACTTAATAAAAAAAGCTTTAAATATTTTTGATAATTTAATCGTAGCTATTTCAGATGGAAAAAATAAAAAGTATCTATTCTCAGCTGAAGAAAGAGAGTTTCTGATTAAAAAATCATTATTTAGTGACTTAAAATTTAAGAAAAAGAATATTAAAGTAGTTAAATTTAATACTTTAACTACTGATTTCTGTAAAAAAATGAAATCAAATATTATACTTAGGGGTCTCAGAGCAACTTCAGACTTTGAATATGAGTTTCAACTTTCTGGCATGAACAAAAAATTAAACCATAAAGTAGAGACAATATTTCTAATGTCTGATCCCCAAAATCAAATAATTTCTTCAAACCTCGTAAAAGAAATTGCTGATTTGAGAGGAAATGTAAAAAAATTTACTACAAAGAGCGTATTAAAACATTTAAAATTAAAATTAAATGATTAGGATAATTGTTTTAATATTTTTATTTATTAACACTAATTTATTTGCGGAGGAAAATACTATGATTTTAAAATTAAAAGATGGCGATGTTAAAATTGAATTATTTAAGGATGTAGCCCCAGGTCACGTTAAAAGAATAAAAGAATTAGCAGACTCAGGAAAATATAACGGGGTTGTTTTTCATAGAGTAATAGACGGATTTATGGCTCAGACTGGCGATGTTCAATTTGGTAATATTGACAACAAAGAATATGATTTAAGAAGGGCTGGGATGGGCGGATCTGATTTGCCTGATCTAAAAGCTGAATTTAGTGACTTGCCACATGAGAGAGGAACATTATCTATGGCTAGATCGCAAAATCCTGATAGTGCCAATAGTCAATTTTTTATATGTTTTGAAGCTGCACAATTTTTAGATAGACAATATACTGTATTTGGAAAAGTAGTAAGTGGTATGGAGTTTGTGGATAAAATTAAAAGAGGCGACTCTAACAACAATGGTTCAGTAAACGATCCGGATAAAATAATATCTTTCAAATCTGAATAGTTTTAGATAATGGCATTAAAAGAATTTAATTTTAATGTTCTTAAAAAAGAAAAATTTGCAAGATTAGGTAAAATAACAACACGTAGAGGAGTAATTGATACCCCTGCATTTATGCCTGTGGGTACGCAAGCTACTGTTAAAGGATCATTTATTAAAGATGTTATAGAAACAGGAAGTCAAATTGTTTTATCTAATACGTATCATTTAATGATAAGGCCAGGAGCAAATAGAATAAAAAATGCAGGCGGTCTTCATAAATTTATGAACTGCAAAATACCAATTTTAACAGATTCTGGAGGATATCAGATTATGTCATTATCTAGATTGAACAAAATAGATAGATTTAAAGGTGCAATTTTTAATTCACATATAGATGGAAAAAAATTTATATTAAGTCCTGAACAAAGTATTAAAATCCAAAAAAAATTAAACTCAGACATTGTTATGGTATTAGACGAGTGTCCAAGAAAAACGCTTGATTACAATAAAATTCTGAATGCTGTGGATTTATCGACTGAATGGGCAAAAAGATCAAAAAAAGAATTTGGAATAAATAAGAATAAAGCTCTTTTCGGCATTATTCAGGGAGGTTTATTTAATAATCTTAGATTAAAATCTTTAAAAGAATTAATTAAAATTGGTTTTGACGGATATGCGATAGGTGGATTAGCTGTTGGAGATTCTCAAAAAGAAATGTTTAAAGTTTTAGATTATTTAAAAGTTCATATGCCAACAAATAAACCAAGATATTTAATGGGTGTAGGCACTCCCTCAGACATACTTGGATCTGTTTTACGGGGTATAGACATGTTTGACTGTGTACTACCAACAAGAGCTGGTAGAACTGGATTAGCCTTTACTTGGAATGGTAGAGTAAATGTTAGAAATGCAAAGTATAAAAAAGATAACAAACCACTGGATGAATCTGTAAAAAAATTTAATTTAAATAAATATTCAAAAAATTATATCAATCATTTATTCAATACCAATGAGATGTTGGGATCTATGATTCTTACTTTAAATAATATTAATTTTTATCAAGAACTAATGTATGAGATCAGAAAAAATATAAAAAACGGTACTTTTTCTAAATTTTACAAGAAATTTGCAGGTAAGTTATAAAATTTCGCATTGATAATTAAAAAATAATCACTATAAAAGTCTCTTCTTTGTGGGCCCTTAGCTCAGTTGGTAGAGCAATTCCCTTTTAAGATAGTGTACACATTAAATTTTACGTATTTACAGCAAAATAAAACCGATTCTATTTCGGTGTGCACAAAATGTGCATAGAATCTTGCATACCTTTCCTTGTGCAAAATTACACAGTTAAAATAACTGTACGTTTTTGTTAATTAAAAGTGTACTTATAGATTTATTTTGTGTTGAAAAATAAAGGTTTATTTACTATATAAACATCTTCTTTGCATTTATTATAATTATAGTATCTATGCAAAGATATGTGGGCCCTTAGCTCAGTTGGTAGAGCAATTCCCTTTTAAGGAATGGGTCGTTGGTTCGAGTCCAACAGGGCTCACCATAGACCAATAAAACCAACCTTATTATTCAGTGTGTAAAAACCTTTTTTTAAAAATGTTGATTTTTTTTGTGCACATTCTGTGCACACATAGTGAAATTTGATAGATAATACTGGTTTTTTTATTCTTATTAATTTCTTTAATTAAGTGTAGAATAATCGTTAAATTTATTAGTTATCTGGTGTGTCAAAAAAAAATAAAAATGATAGAGATCAAAATTGGAGAATAGAACTTGGCTTAGAAGAAGGCCCCCAAAAAAAAAGCAAATTAATTAAATGCAAATCTTGTAAAAAAAGAATTTCTGTTCTTGCTGAAACTTGTCCCGGTTGTGGTGCACCTAATGAGTCTAAAGAAATTAGTGAAAAAAAATCTATGGCAGGTGTTTATATCTTTTTACTTATTTGTTTTATATTAATACTAATTTTTTACACGTATCATGGAAGACTTTACTCATGTAAACTTATATACTTTTTTTTTAGTGAAGTCATCGATGGAGATTTTTATAATAATAATTGCTTTTATAAACTGTTAGAAATGAAAAGTGGCTAACTACTACTAATAAATCCATTAAGAAATGATGCTTCTACAAGCAATTGAACACACCAATTAATTTAAGCAAGATTACATGGGTGTGCACAGAGTGTGCAAAAAAGTGTGCATACTTTTAAAAAGACTCCATAAAACTAACCCAATTTTTGTGCACATAATTTGCACACCATAAAAAACTTCCAAAAGTAGGGAACTTCACGTCGTATTGACTACTTTTAAGGAATGGGTCGTTGGTTCGAGTCCAACAGGGCTCACCAGAAATTTCGAAAAATTATATTGGCGGATATTTATACCTTATTTTGTCTATCCAACCGTTGATATTCTCAATTCTCTTAGTTGAAGATGGATGTGTGTTAATGAATACTGGAGGCTCCTTACCTTTGTTAGCTTCTTTCATTCGTTCCCATATTTTTACTGTTTCCCTTATATCATATCCAGATAAAGATGAAAAAATTAAACCCAAATAATCAGCTTCAGATTCTTGTTTACGTGTAAAAGGGTTCATAATTCCAATTTTAGAAAGTAATCCGACAGTATCCATGCCTGTTGTTCTATTGACCTGAGAAAGCTTACCTCCGGAAAATATATCAAATAATTGAGTACTAGTTTGCAAAATAACACTTCTGCTTGCTCTTTCAACAGAATGTTTAGCAACAGCATGAGCAACCTCGTGTCCCATTACTGCTGCAAGACCATCTTCATTTTTTGTTATGTCAAGCATACCTGTATAAAATGCTATCTTGCCTCCAGGCATACACCATGCATTTTTCATTTTTTTATTATCTATTAATATATATTCCCACTGAAAATTTGATGTAGGATCTGGAATATCTTTTCGATCAAAATACATACTAATTGAATCTTCCATTTTTTTTCCAATTTCTTTTATTTGATTAAGAGATTTAATATCATCACTTAATTTCTCTTTTTCTTTAACTTTTTCATATAATTGAGCTGCTTGTGCATTTAATTTTGATTCTGGTATTAGCTTTAATTGTTTTCTATCTGTTATTGGAACAGATCCACAAGACGTTAGAAAATAACCACAACAACCACAGCCAACTATATTAAGAAATTTTCTTCTATCCATAATAAATATTTTCTTGTAATAATGATATTTTATAAAATAATTATGAATTTAAACAATAAAATTTTATTATTTTTGTTTATTATTGCTATAATCTTCGTTATTTATTCATCATATAACTGATATGACAGATAAGAAAAAAATCTCTATTTTAGCTAGATTAAGAAATTACTTTTTGGCCGGTATTGTAGTTCTTATTCCAATTGGTTTTACTTTATATCTCACTATTTTTTTAATAAAAATCTCTTCTAAACTTCTTCCAAACGAAATTAATCCTAATAGTTATCTTCCATTTTCGATTCCTGGTTTAGAAATTTTGTTGTCTGTTATTATAATAATCATAGTTGGCGGAATATCTCTTTCTTTCTTTGGAAAAAGAATTGTATCAATTATCAATGATATATTTAAAAAGATTCCAATCCTAAGAACTATATATTCTGCAATAGGACAAATGACTCAGAGTTTCACATCAACAGGTAAAGACAAAAAAAGTGTAGTTTTAGTGGAGTACCCTAAAAAAGGTTCATGGGCAGTTGGATTTGCAACTAAAGAAAATGAAGGAGAAATAAGTAAAAAAATTAATAAAAAAATGATTAATGTTTTTGTCCCTACGACCCCAAATCCCACAAGTGGTTTTTTGTTAATGTATCCAAAAGATGAAGTTATTTATTTAGATATGTCATTTGAGGAAGCTTCTAAATTCATAGTTTCTGCAGGTACTTCAGATCCATCTAACTAAACCAAGTCATTTAAAATATCTGCTCTATCATACATTTTTAATAGTGGCATATACTTGTCAATACTTTCATTTGTCAATTCAATTCTTTTAACCTCTTTTTCAGCAAGAAAAAAAAGGTCTTCATTATGAATTGGATCGGCAATTCTGAAACTTTGTAAGCCACTTTGTTTAAATCCCAATAGGTCACCATAGCCTCTTAACTTCATGTCTTCTTCAGAAATTTTAAATCCATCATTACTACTTTTTAATATATTTATTCTTTTTTTTGCATTTTCACTTAAGTTAGATTTAAACATTAAAATGCAATACGCCTCCTTATTACCTCTTCCAACCCTACCTCTTAATTGATGAAGTTGAGATAACCCAAATTTATTTGCATTTTCTATTATAATTACATTAGCATTAGGAAAATCGATTCCTACTTCGATTACAGTTGTAGAAACCAGTATATCAATTCTTTTATTTAAAAAATCATCTAAAATTTTATCTTTTTTATCTTTATCTAAGTTTCCATGAAGTATTCCTACTTTATTTGAAAAGTTTTTTTTTAAATACTCATATCTATTAATTGAAGATTGATGATCTACTTTTTTTGACTCTTCAATTAATGGACATACCCAGAAAATTTGATTTCCATTTTTTATTTGTTTTTTTGAAAATAATAATATTTCATTTATTTTTTTATCTAATTTACTTAGCGTTGTTATCTCTTTTCTATTTTTAGGTTTGCTTTTTATAATTGAAACGTCCATGTCCCCAA